>NZ_JBTGVE010000003.1:0-64191 GCF_054343415.1 Mycoplasma sp. AC157
AGGTATTTAATTTAATTTGAGAAGTAATTTGCTATTCAGTTTTGAAAGAACTATTCGCTCCTGATTAGGAGTTTTTTTATTATTTAAATACTTAAATAATAAACTTTTTAATGAAAAAATTTTTATTAAAAAAAGCAAAAAAATGTTTATAATTTAATGGTAGCAACGTAGAAGGAGAGGGATGGAATTTAAAATTTTAGATTTATTTTCAGGTGCTGGTGGTTTTTCATCAGGTTTTGAACAACATAAAGATTTTAAAACTAGTATTGCTGTAGATTTTGATCAAAATGCCTTAAAAACCTTTAAATTTAACTTTCCTAACACTAAAATAATTTGTGGTGATTTAACTTCAAAAGAAGTAAAGTCGCAAATTATTGAAACTGCTAAACAAGAAAAAATAAATATGATAATAGGTGGACCACCTTGTCAAGGTTTTAGTTTAAAAGGAAAACTTAAAGGTTTAGATGATCCAAGGAATTTTTTATTTTTAGAATATTATAATTTAGTCAAAGAATTAAAACCAGAAGTTTTTGTTATTGAAAATGTTAAAAACCTTTTAAATACATTAGATGGTTATTTCATTAAGCAAATATATGACAAATTTACTAATCTTGGTTATCAAATTAATTATGGAATTTTAAATGCTAAAGACTTTGGAGTACCGCAAAAAAGAGAAAGAGCAATTATTATTGGTTCTTTATCTAAAAACATTAATTTGCCTATTAAAAATACAGAAAAAATAGTTACTGTTAAAGACGCTATTTCTGATTTAAATTATTTAGAATCTTCAGAAGGTTCTTTTGAAAGTAAATATTTATTCAAGTCTCAAAGTGAATATCAACAGATGTTAAGAGGGGATAAATTATTTAATCATCAAGCAACAAATCATTCACAAATTGCTTTAGAAAAGTTAAAAATGATACCAGCAGAAGGGAATAAAAATCATTTACCTAAAGAACTATGAGGAAAACAAAGATTCAATACAACTTGATCAAGATTAAAATGAAATGAATTTAGTCCTACAATTGATACTAGATTTGATACTCCTTCTAATGGAAAAAATTCTCATCCTGTTTTGAATCGTTCTATTACACCAAGAGAAGCAGCAAGATTACAAAGTTTTCACGATAGTTTTGTTTTTTTAGGACCAAAAACTAGTATTTGCAGACAAATAGGAAATGCTGTTCCACCATTTTTAGCAAAAGCTATAGCAACACAAATCGCAAATTCGTATAATCAAAAAGAAAAAGAAAACAATTATAAATTATATAATGGTGATGCTTATAAAATAGTTGATGATCTTATTGAAAATAAAATTATGGTAGATCATATTATTTGTGATCCACCTTATAATATTTCAAAAGAAAATAATTTTTCAACTCTAAATTCGCCAAGAAAAGGAATTTTATTTGGACAATGAGATCAAAATTTTGATTTATTTAGTTGAATTCCAAAGTATGTCCAACTTTTAGATAATAACGGTTCGATAATTATTTTTTGTTCTTATAAATATATGAGTTTTATAATAAAAGAACTAGAAAATAGTAAAATAGAAGTTAAAGATGTTTTAGTTTGACAAAAAAGCAATCCAATGCCAAGAAATATAAATAGAAGATATGTTCAAGATATGGAATTTGCAATTTGAGGTGTTAAACAAAAAGCAAAATGAATATTTAATAAACCAAAAGAAAAACCATATTTAAGATCGCTTTTTGAGTTCCCTATTGTATCAGGGAAAGAGAAAGTTGATCATCCTACTCAAAAAAGTTTAAAATTAATGGAAGAAATTATCAAAATTCATACAAATGAAGGAGATTTAATTTTAGATCCTTTTATGGGTAGTGGAACTACAGGGGTTGCTGCACTAAAATTAAAAAGAAATTTTATTGGAATAGAAAAAGATGAAAAATATTTTAAAATAACAAAAGAAAGAATTGAAAATGTTAAAATTAAGTAATTTATTAAAAAATAAAATAGAACCATTTGCTTTTGGAAGTTTAATAAGTAGAATAGTCCCTTCACAAGACAATAAATATTTTGCAGCAATTAGTTCATTTCAAGAATCTACCAAAATAGAAAACACAAGTGAAGAATTCAACAAAGATTCAGAGCTATTTTTAAATAAATTAAATATTTTTTCAGAATCAAATAAATGAATTTCTTATAAGGAATATAAAGAAAAATATTTTTTTATAAATTTTAATTTTAAAGGAAAAGAAAAAGCAATATTAATTATTGAAAATGATTTGAATATAGATAAAACTAGTTTTTTCAATAAATTATATGCAAAAATTTATGAAGATTTTTCAAGTGATGAAATTTTGAACGAAGATAAAAAACAGTTTATACGTGGTTTTTTTGAAACAAGAGGAAGTATTGATACTCAAAGAAAATTATTAAGTATTGATTTGTTTTATGATTCTAAATTTGAATTAAATAAAATTTCAATTCTAAGTGAAATATTTTGTATTCCGATTTCTATGTTGAATGTTAATTTTAGACAACTGCAAAATCAATTTATTAATAATATAAACAAAAGAAATACACAGTTAAGAATAAATTTAAAATGATATGCAAAAAATATTGGTTTCTTAAATGATTATAAATTTAAAATTTTAATAAAGGTTTATAATTTTAATGACTATTATAAAATAAATGATGTAAATTTTATAAATTGTGAATTAACTGATGAAAGTAAAAATTTGAGAACAAATGTAATTATAGAATATTTTAAAAATTTAGTTCTTTATAAAGAATTAAATACTTATGAAATTGAAAAAATTAGAAATGAATTAGGTTTTAATTTTGAAGAATTAGAAAATAAAACAACAAGAAACAAAAAAATAGTTGATTTTGTTCTTTATTTAGATGATGATATGTGTTATGGTTGTGTTGATAAATTTCCTATAGAAAATAGAACTTTTAAACATAGAAAAACAGGAAAATATTATTTTGAAATTCATCACAATATATCATTATCTAATAATTCAAAATTAGACAAAGCAGAAAATTTAGTGAAATTATGCCCTGTTTGTCATAGATGTTTAAAGAAAAATGTAGGAATTGAAAAAGAACAAAAAGAAATAATAACAAACATTTTAAAATATAAAAAAGAAGCAAAAGAATTTGCACAAGGATTTTTTGATACAAAAGATGAACAAGAATTAATTAACAATATTTATAAAAATTTAAAATAATATTGTTATGGAGGTTTAGTATAATGGCAGTACAATGGATTCCAAACCCATTGGTAAGGGTTCGATTCCTTTAACCTCCGCCATATGTAAAAACACCAAATGGAGTAAAATGGAAAAAGAAAAAAACATATTTAATTATTTAATAAAAAATACGTCAAAATTTAATTTATCAAGTACAAATTTCTTTGAATTTTTAGATTTAAATGGAGCTAAAAAACTGATTTATGCTTTTGAAAAATTAATTTTTCAAGAAAATAAAAAACAAAAAATTTTTATTGCAAATCAAAATAGCGAAAAAGCAGATAAAATTAGTGAAATTTTTATTTCTTTATTTGAATTTAAAGATACTAATCAAATTACAACATTAAGAAAAAAAGATTCTATTTTTTTTCCTTTGTTTGCTTTTGCTTCTAGAAAAGTAGGTTTTGATTATTCTATTTATATTAGCGAAAATCCTTTAAGCAAAGAAATAAGTATTAGCTTTTATAAAGGAAATATGCAGTTTTTGAGCAAAGAGGAAATTGAAAAAATGAAATTTTATTTTGAATATGAAACAAATTTAGAATTTGAGAACATTCAAAAAAATAATAGTTTTTCAATTTTGAAAATTGACAATATTGTTGAAAATTTTGCAACCACTTTAATTAATGATTTTATGCTACGAAAAAATGATTCTAAAATTCTTAATATAGGTTTTTTAAATAAAAATAATGACATTAAATTATTACAACAAAAGATAGTTGGAAAAATGGATTTAAAATTTAATTATTCTCCTTTTAGCATAATTAAAAGTAAAATGATTAATAAACTTTACTTTAATTTATTTAAAAAATCTGATGTTTTAATAGATTATGAAAATGACTTTAATAACATTATTTTTTATGTTAAAAATAAAAATAAATATATAAAAATAAGTGATATTGAACTATTTATTACTATATGTCATTTTTTAAATACTGAATTAAATACTACCAAAATTTTAATGAATAATGAATTATTTAAAATAATAGATTTAGAAGTAATTAAACAGAGACTTTTAAATAAAGAGGGCAGTAACTTAATTAATGTCAATTTGGATTCTAAAATGAATATTACTATAGAACAAAAAACTTCTTTAGTTTTTGACAATCCTTTTAAAAACCTTATTTTGTTTTTAAATTTTCTAAATTATTGCAAAACACAAAATTTAAATTTTGAAAAAATACGTGACTTTTTAAAGAAAATTTATAAATACAACGAATTAGAATTTAATTCCTTAACAAGTAAAATTAATCTAGAAAAAACAAAAAATATTTTCTTTGAAAAAGGATATAAACTGATTTTTGAACATCAAAATGATTCTATGCAAACATTTTATTGTTATTTTGAAAACAAAATGAGTGAAAAAATTTGATTTTTTTATAATTTTTCTTTTTGTAATGCAAAAATTATGTATGAATCCAAAAAAAATGTAAAATATAATTATTTTATGCATAAATTAATAAAAAGGATTAAAAATGACAACAAAATTTAAACAAAAAGAATATAGATTATTAAATAATGGAAAATCCCTTGAAAAAGGAGATGTAATTTCTTTTAAAGCAACTAACACAATGTTTGAAGATGTAGAAATCAAAAATTTTGATAAATTAACAATTATCTCTATTTTCCCTTCTTTAAACACTAGAGTTTGTGATGAACAAACAAAAGAAATTTCTAAATTAGCATCAGAATTTAAAGAAGTAAGATTTATTTCTATTTCACTTGATTTACCAAGTGCTATTGCTGAGTGAAAATCAGTAAATTTATTACCTAATATTGAAATCTATTCAGACTACAAACATAGAGAATTTGGACTAAAATACGGATTTTTAATTGATCAAGTATTTTTACTAAATCGTGGTTATATAGTGTTAAACAATCAAAATAAAGTTATAGATTTTTCATACAACACAGATGTACATGAACAAATAAATTTTGAAAAAATTAGAGAAATTATCAACGAAAATATTTAAATTCAAAATATTAACTTTAAACCGCACCAAGCGGTTTTTATTTTCTTCTATCATTGTAAAAATTTCACTTTTTTCTTAAAATATTTAAAATTTTTATTATAATTTATATACTTTTATGATAATTACTAAATAATAAATAATATCAAATAAAAAATTTTAAAAAAATCTCAAAAAAATTTGGTTTTTTTAAAAAAAATAGTATAATTATAAAAGTATGTTAATACGAGACAAGCTCGAGTGGCGGAATAGGTAGACGCAAGGGACTTAAAATCCCTCGGTGGCAACACCGTGCTGGTTCAAGTCCAGTTTCGAGCACCAGTGCGCCCTTAGCTCAGCAGGTAGAGCAAATGGCTTTTAACCATTGGGTCAGAGGTTCGAATCCTCTAGGGCGTACCATTTCAATATATTGTCCAAAGAAAATACCTTTATGGGTATTTTTTTATTTTTTAATTTATGAAAATAATTAACTAAAATAAAGGAAAAATAGATGTTTTCAAAAAAATGAAAAAAACTTAGTTTCCTAAGTTAGTTATTTTTAGCATTTTTCATTGAACGCATAACAGCTTTAATTTGTGTTTCAGAAGCTTTTCTTCCCATTTGTAGGAACATAGCTCTAATCATTTTTTCAGTAATTGGAGGATTTTCTTTTATTTGTTTTTCAAACATTTTCTTAGATACTAAAACTCCGATGATACCACCAACAATAAATAAAATTACTGCAACAGCAATAACAATACCTATTCAACCACCAAGACCTACTCCCCCAGCTGTTTCCACAACTTTTACATTAGTTGCTTCATTAAAAATTTTTAACATAAATTTCCTCCTATGATTTTTCTCCTTATATTATACCAATCAATTAATAATTTTAGGTGAAAACTATTAATTTTATTAATTATTATTATATTATTTTTTTGTTTTATAAAACAATAGTTCCTCCAATAATTCAGGAAATTCCTATAATACAAAAAACAAGACCAAAAAATAAAGGACTAACTAATTTTATTTTTTCTCAAACTGGTAAATACATTCCAGTGCTTTCATAGTCAATGTTTTTTACACTCTTTTGGTTGTTTTTTTCTTTATATTTAATTAATTGCTTTTCTTTGTACTCTTGTGCTTTTCTTTTTGTTCTTGGATAATAGAAAAATAAAATAATTCCAAGAACAATGAAAAGAGATCCAAATAAAATGGTTGCTCATAAAGGTAAACCATCTAATTTTTTATTTTCTAGTGATCCTATTTGATTCATAATATTAAATTATAAAACTTTTTAAAAATATATTATAATTAAAATAATATTTAATTAGGAGGAATAATGTTTAATGTTAATGATTTTAAACCAGGGATAACTTATCAAGAAGATGGTGAACTTTTTATTGTTTTAGAGTCCCAGCACTCAAAACAAGGTAGAGGTCAAGCAACAGTTAAAGCAAAAGTAAAAAACTTAAGAACAGGAGCTACAACAATTAAATCCTACACAGGTGGAGATAAAGTTGAAAAAGCTCATATAGAAAAAACAGGTATGAATTATCTATATAATGACGGAAACGAAATTATTTTAATGGATGAAGAAACCTATGAACAAATTGGAATTGATGTTTCTAAACTTCAATGAGAATTGAACTTTTTAAAAGATGGATTAAAAGTTATTGTTAGAAAATTCGAACAAGAAATTTTAGATATCGAATTACCTATCAATATTGAGTTAAAAGTAATTGAAGCTCCAGAAGCTGTTAAAGGAAATACTACAACAAACCCACAAAAAAAAGTTATTGTGGAAACAGGTTTTGAAGTTGAAACACCTATGTTTATTAAAGAAGGTGAAATTATTATTGTTTCAAGTGAAACAGGAAAATACGTTGGAAGAGCTGGTAAATAAATATGAATTATGTTATTGTTAATTACGGTCTTAATCAAATTTATACTGTTTATGAACAATCATTTTTACAAACAGTAAAATCTGTATTTTCTAAAACTGATTTTGTAAAACTAGATGGTGATGTTAAGATAAAATTTAACAATTCCAATACCAATATTAGTATAGAAGCTCAATTTTACATTTATGAAAACAAACATGAATTTAGCGATATTATCAATAACTTAATTAACTCTTTAAGAGAATCAATTAAGTTACTTATAGGGATAGATGCTGAAAATATTTCATTGTTTTATAAAGGAAAAATAAATAAAAAATAAAATTAAAGGATAAAAATGAACTACAATAAAAATTTAGATCAACTTTCCATTAATACTTTAAAAATTAATGGAACAGCAGCAATAAATAAAGCAAATTCAGGTCACCCAGGGATTGTTTTAGGTGCTGCAACAATTATGCACACTTTATTTTCAAGACATTTAGTTTTTAACCCAATGTCTCCAGAATGAATTAATAGAGATAGATTTATCTTATCAGCAGGACACGGTTCAGCATTATTATATGCTCAATTAAGAGTTTTAGGATTAATTAAAAAAGAAGATTTAATGAACTTTAGACAAATGGATTCTTTAACACCAGGTCACCCAGAATTTGGACATACAATAGGAGTTGAAGCAACAACTGGACCACTTGGTCAAGGAATTGGAATGGGAGTAGGACTTGCACTTGCAGAAAGTCATTTAAATTCTAAATTTTCTGAAATTAACCACTATACATATGTTTTATGTGGTGATGGAGACCTTCAAGAAGGAGTTGCTAATGAAGCTTTATCTCTTGCAGGAAAATGAGAATTAAACAAATTAATTATTTTACACGATTCAAATGATGTGCAACTTGATACAAAAGTTGAAGCAGTAAATGCAGATGATTTAAGACTAAAAATGGAATCACTTGGATTTTTCTACCAACAAGTAAAAAATGATGTAGAAAAAATTTCTAAAGCAATTGAAAAAGCAAAATCATCTAAAAAACCTTCATTTATAGAAGTAAAAACAATCATTGGTGAAGGTGCAACAAAACAAGGAACAAGCGATGTGCACGGTGCTCCACTTGGTAAAGACTTTGAAAACCTAAAAAGCAAATTAAATTGAACAATGGATGATTTTGAATTACCACAAGAAGTTGAACAATATTACAGAGAAACTCTGTTTAAACGTGGAGAAGATGCACAAAATTCTTTTACAGAATCAGAAGAATTAAAAAATTATTTAGAAAACGCTAATAAAGAAATTTCTATTAATTTAACATTAAAAGAAAATGATGCTACTAGAAATTCTTCAGGTGCTGTTATTAAATATTTAAACGAAAATACACAACACTGAATTGGTGGATCAGCAGACTTAGTTGCTTCTACTAAAGCTGGTGGAGCTGATGGAGTATTTTCAGTTGAAAACAGACAAGGAAGAAACTTATTATTTGGAGTTAGAGAATTTGCAATGGGAACAATTGCAAACGGACTTGCACTTCACTCAGTTCTAAAACCTTTTATTTCAACATTCTTTGTATTTTCAGATTATGTAAAACCAGCAATGAGACTTTCAGCACTAATGAAATTGCCTGTAACTTATGTATTTACACACGATTCAGTGTTTGTTGGGGAAGATGGACCAACTCACCAACCAATTGAACAATTAGCTATGCTTAGATCATTGCCTGGAATTAAAGTTTTAAGACCTGCTGATGAAAAAGAAGTAATTGCTTCATATGAATTAGCAATTAATTCAGTAAATAAACCACACGTTATAGTTCTAACAAGACAAAACATTACTTCACTTGCTTCAACAAATAAAGACTTATTTAAACAAGGAAGTTACTTTGTGAATAAAACAAATTCTAAATACGCTTTAGTTGCAACAGGAAGTGAACTAGCAACAGCACTAAAAATTGGTAAAGAATTTGATTTAAACGTTATTTCAGCATCTAACTGAGATAATAAAGTGCTTTGAAACCCTATGAGCACTATTTCTATTGAAGCGGCTTCTACTTTTGGATGAGCTAAATTAGCAAGACACAATATTGGACATGATGATTTTGGTTATTCAGCTCCAGGTGATCTAGTTTATAAAAAAATAAAACTTGATTATGAATCAGTAAAACAATACGTTTTAAAACACTTTAAATTAAATAAATAAAGAAGGTGTATTACAAAAACAACAAATTTACAACCAAATACACCATCAACTGATTCCAAGTATTTTACTAAATCAAAAATTTTTAAAATTACAATTTCCGATATAGTTTTAAGTGGAATTTTAATTGCTATTTATTTAATAATTACTTCTATTTTAAGATTAACGATTTTTACAAGTAAATTAAACATTAGTTTTGAAATACCTTTTAGTATTATTTTAGGTTTAGTTTTTGGACCTTTTAAAGGTGCTTTTCTTGCAATAATTGCAGATACTTTTACTTTGCTAATAGTTGGAAGTATAGCAACTTGAATGATTGAATATGCAATTGTACCACCACTTATCGCTATAGTTTCTTGATCTTTGTTATATATTTACCAATTAAAAAATAAATGAAGTTTTATAGTTATAATCACTTCATTTGCTTTGGTAATAGTTACAATGCTTTTAATTTACTTTTTAGAAGTTTTAAATACTACCAAAAATGTTAGAATTGAAAATATTAATAAAGACTGAAGAAGTTTTTTTACAAAAGAAATAGTATTAACTTTTATTTCTATTTTTTCAATAGTAAGTATTGCAGTTTTTAGTTTCTTTATTTTTAAATATTTTAAGACTAAAAAAGAAATTTATTACCTTTTAACCTTTATTTTCGCAACTATTTGCATTATAATAATCATTTTCCGTTGACTTTGAGGACCGATTGCTTTTATTAATTATTACAATCGTTTTATCGCTGTTAAAACAAATAAAGGAAGAGAAATTAGTGGATATTTCTACTTCTATCTTACTCCAATAATTTTAAAAGGTTTAATTACAATTCCAATTTATACAACAATATTAACATTATTAGTTCCTATCTTATTAAAACTTAAAAAGAAATACGATCAACCAAAATATTAATAATAAAACTCATTCGTTTGAATGAGTTTTTTAGTATTTTAATATTATGGTTGATTTCTATAATCTAAAAACTTCTTTCGCTTTTCAGTTAATTGTTGCTCTGGAATTTTTTCAATTATTTTACATAGAACTGGATTATTTTTGCAATAATCATTCATATTTTCTTTATCTAAAAAGACTATTTCTCCATTTTCAGAATTAAAAGTGAAATTATTATCATCAAATTTTTTATGTAAAGTTGGTGAAAGGTTTAAATAATTTTCTTTATCAGAGATAAAATTTAATAATTTATTAATTTCTGTATCATCTTTATTTTCTGTATTAAAGTTTGAATATCAGTAATTTATAATCATCATTTTAATCTTATAAACGGGAAAAATGTGAGCTTTTTCAATTGGTTCACTTCTTGAAAAAGGAAAAACATTTACTTGATTTATTTTACTTCTTTCTTTTTCAATTGTTTTTTCAAGTGTTTCTTTTTGTCTGCTAATTAAATTTAAATTATTTAAATAGATTTTTTTCTTTTCAGGTGAATCATTTGAATTAATTATTTTTATTGATTCATAAATATTTTTAAAAATATTTGTTGATTCTTTTTTATTGTTAATTTTTGCTTTGAACTCTTCAATATAATCATATTCAAGACTTGTTTGATAATAAATTTTTTCATAATTTGAAATATTATTGTTAAGTTTAGTAGAAAAATTTTTGAAAAATAAATGAAAATTTCTCTTGAAAATTTCGTTTTCCTTACTCAAAATCAAAGGAGCATTTTCAGGTTTAGATAATTCCCCGGCAGGATTAGAACCTCTAACTAGAGTAATAATGTTCTTAATTGTTTCATTTCTAAAATTATCTTTTAAGAAATTATTTATAATAGAAAGTTCTTTTTCATTTAATTTTACTAATTTTCTATCACTCAAACTCAATCTTTTTTCTTGAGTAAATCCAAGTAAATTGAATAGTTCATCTCTTTTTTTAAACATTGCAATTTTATCCCTAAATCATCTTTCTGTTGTTTTTAAATCAATAAAACATTCATCAAGTTTGAAGAAATAATCAACTATAACAAGTGATTCTTTCATATAAATGAAATAAAATTTCCCCTTAAAACTTGCACTTGTAGTGGTTTTGGAATGATAATTTTTTGTTTCAACATCAAATGAATTTCAAACTAATTTTGGGTTATTCATAATTCTCCTTTATAAATTCAACAATTTTTTCAAATATTTTTTCAAGCACTTCAACTGAAATTGAATTTCCTGCTAAAAATGTCATTTTTTGTTCGCTTAATAAATTAGAATCTTTAATCTTTTTTATATCTTCTTTACTAAAACCCATATATAATAAAGATTCTTCTCCATTTATTACTCTTATTTTCTTTGTATTTTCAAAGAAAAATTTTATTCTGGAATTTGCTCCTGAAGCAGTTAAAGTTGGACCTAAATGAGTATTAGCATAAATATAATTTTCAGAATTAAAATTTGTATAATTATGTATAAATGCTTTTTTAATATTATTTTTGGTTACATAAAACTCATCTATTTTTAGCTTTTTTAATTTATCTTCAAGTAATTTATCTTTAGGTGTTTGTTCTGTATCTTCTTTTATTATTTTGTTGAGTTTTTTTGTATTTTTAATAATTTCTGGTCATTCAAAACCATTTTTATTTAAAGTTGAAATCATAAAAACTCTTTCTCTATTTTGTACTGAATTGAAATCTGAAGAATTGATAATTTTTCAAGTAGAAAAATATCCAAGACTTTTTAAAAAGTCTATTCATTTATTGAAGTCATCATTAAATTTTTTACTTGCTAGGCTCTTTACATTTTCAAGCAGCAAAACTTTAGGTAGTCTATCTTTATTGGCAATTAATAACCTTTGAATTTGAAGTAATAAACCACTTCTTGTTTCTTTTGTTATTCCTTTTTGTTTACCTTGCTGTGATAAATCTTGACAAGGAAAAGAATAAGTAAAAATATCTATACCATTTGGTATAACTTTTACTTCTTTTATATCATTATAAAATGAAGGAGTCTCCTCAGAGAGAGAGAGAGAGAGAGCACTCGGCAGTTTTTATAAATTTTTCAAAAAATGGATAAATTTGTATTAAATATTCATCGGATTTCTTATTAAAAAATCTGTTAGAAACCAAATTTTTACTATCATTACTTAATTTTAATTTAGATAAATTTTCTTTAATTTTATCTAAATTAATTTTATTTGTGTGACTTTCCTTCTTTTCATTTATTAAATCATAAGCAATTATTGAATCTATAAATCATTCAATTAAACCCATTGATTTGACAGTTATATTCATTTTGTTTTTAATATTGTTTAGTGCTTTAATTTGCGAACCAATTCCAGCAAAAGCTTCAAAAATTTTTATTTCTCTCTTTTTCATTTCTTTTTAAGTATATCGCGTTTCAAAAATAAACAAAAATCATTTTTTTATCTCTCTTTCTTTAAAAAATCTTGTCAAGAATTTAAAACATTGTTAGTGTTTATTAATTTTTGTTTGTATTTCTGATTTGAATTAGTGATGTAATCAAAAAAGTAATCTAAAATAACAAGGTGAGAAATTTTGGAAGCAATAGGTACTAATTTATCTAAATTATTGATTTTGGCATAAGTTATTTTTATATCAATTAATTCAGAAAATATTTTTTCAATATTTGAAGTAATTACTATTGTTTTTGCTCCAAATTCTTTTGCTTTCTTGAGAGCAAAATAAATTTCATTATTTCTAAAATTATTGCTCAAACAGATGATTGCATCATCTTTTTCAAGAGTTCCAAGTAATGGAAACATAGTGTGGAAATCCAGTTCAAAAGTTGCATCAAATCCTATTTTCTTTAGATTTGCACAAAATTCAGAAAGAATTTTTCCACTTGAACCAAGTCCAAATAATAGCACCTTTTTTGCTTTATTTAAATAGTTAGTAGCAAGTTTGATTTTATAGATATTTTCTTTTTGCACAGCAGAATTAATTGCATACTGTTGAGTCTTATAAATATTAAGAAAGTTCTTTTCAGTTTTTAAGAATTTTGTAGAAATATCTAAAATATCTAACTCTTTTATTCTTTTGTTAATAAAAATAGTTAGTGCTCTATAATTGTTAAAACCATATTTCTTGGCAAATCGTGAAATTGAAGCCTCGGAGCAATAAATTATCTGTGATAATTCTTGCTGAGTAAGGTCAAATTCCTTTTCATGGAATAAATTTATAAACTCAAGAATTTTTAATTCTACGTTAGTTAAAGAGTTAATTTTGGTCAAAATATTGTTAGTCATATTAATAATATTTTAATATATTAAATAATAAATGAAAGAAACTTTCAAAAATTTATTTTTTTCTTTCATTTATAATAAAATTATTTATGGATAATATAAAGGAGATTTTATGAAATATTCACAAAGTGTTTGTGCTATAAATAGTTTTGAATCACTTAAAATATTAGATGAACTTTCAAATTCTGGTATGACTCATATTCATATTGATTTTATGGATAGTTTTTATGTTCCAAGTTTTGGTTTTTCTTTCGAACAAGCAAAATTTTTAATCGAAAGATTCAAACATATAAATTTTGATGCTCATTTAATGGTGAAAAAACCTTTAAGATTAATTGAAAAATTAATCGAAGTAGGATTCAAAACGATTTTTATGCCAGCAAATGAAATATCACTTGAAGATTTTGTAGATGCTACTAAAAATTATCCAAATATTTGCTTTGGAATAATGTTAGAAGCAAATAATAATCCAGAAGACTTTAGAAATATAATATTAAATTCAAAAAAAATTCTTTTGATGACTATTGATAAAATAGGTGGTACTGGACAAAAATTAAATAATTTATTATTTTCAAAAGTTAATACAATTAAACAAATAAATAAATCGATTGAAATTTATTCAGATGGTGGCTTAAGAGTGACAAATAGTGATGAATTTTATCAAAATAATATAGATGTAGCTGTTGGTGGTTCCATAATATATTATTTTGATAGTGCTAATAAATTTATGAAATGATGAATAGAGAAATATGATTCTTAATATAGCAGTAATTGTTTTAGGTTCGCTTCTTGGTTTTATACTTTTAGTAGTCATTATTTGACGTTTATACGAGAAAATTAAAGGTAAAAAAAGCAATTTCAATTCTTCTAAAATTGGAAACACATCTAAAAAAACTCTTGAAAAACTATTGATTTTTGATTCATTAAATGATTCATTAACTTTAAGCAATATTCTTGTAAAAAATAATTTTGCTAAAAAAGGTTATTCGCTTTTTAGTGGAGTTGTTCTTACAAAAGAAAAAATTTATTTAATTTCTGATTGTGTTTCACTTGACAACTATGAAAAAATTTTAATTGATGAAAAAGGTGTTTTTTTACAAAAAAATAATAAATCATTTAAAAAAGATCTTTGAGAAACCTATTGATTAAATGAGTCATCAAGATGACTTGAGAAAAGATTCAAAGATAAATATGAAATTTTAATTCTTGTTGATGAAAATCTTAATAGTGATTTAATTGAAAATAAAACAAAATACAGATTTATAGATATTTATTCATTAAATAAAGAAATAGAAACTCAAAGTCAAACTTTAATGAATCCACAAAAGGTAAGTGAAATATTTTTAAAAAACAATTTATTTAAAAAGGAAGATTCTAAATAATGAAGTTTAATATTTTAGGGATTTTTCTTTTAGTTTGTGTTTTGATAATCCAAATTTTTATTGTTTTTGTTTATAAAATAAACTTAAAAATAAAATATCAAAAAATTGGTTTAAATTTGGTAGAAAAACCAACAGTAATTGTTCAGAAAAATTTAAGTACTAAATTCAATAAAACATTTAATTTAAGTTTAAATATTAGTTGATTTAAAACTCAAATTAATATAAAAAAATCCTTGTTCTTTATCTCTAAAGAGAATTTAGGTTCAAATATTTTTTCACTTGTTAATTTACTTCACTTTAATTTTTATTGTTCAAATATAAAGAAAAATACAGAAAAAATAACTCTTATCTTTAAATATTTAATGATTTTATTATTTAGTACAGGTTGAGTTTTACTTACTATGGATTTATGAATTTGATCACTTTGTGTATTATCTTTATTTATTTTACTATTAGTATTTGAATTTGTTTTTAGTTATAAAATTTCTAAAATAGCATATATACAAACGAAAAATTATATTATTGAAAAATATCATAATCAAAATCTAAACTTAATTTTAAGTTATTTAAAATACAAAAGATTTTCACTTTTAGAAAAATATTTAACTTTTTATATTACTATCATTCAAGAATTAACTATTAAGTTTAAAAATTGGGGAAAAAATGAATAAAAAAACTAAACAAGAGTTAATTGAACATTTAGTTTATAAATATGCACTAGATGAAAAATATTTATCACAATTGTCATTAGAACAACTTGAAGAACTTTATCAAGAAAAAGAAAAAGAATCGTTATTAATTGCTAAAAACCCAAATAAATTCTTTTATATTAAAAGTTTACCTGTTCCAAAAGAAGTGGAAACAAAAACTTCTACAAAAGGTGGTTGAATAATATTTGGAGCATTTATTACAGTAATTATTTTTGCAATTGTTTTGTTTTTATTATTAGCTTTCTTAAAAAATTAAAATAAGGAGAAAAATGAAGTTATTTGACAAAAAAATGATGGAATGACAAGAAAATTGTCATGATTGAAAGGAAGTTGTACACAAAGGTGTAGAACTACTTGTAAAAGAAAATAAAGCTACATGAGAATTAGAGACAAAAATTTTAGATTCAACTGCACAATACGGAGCTTACTATGTTTTAGAAAAAGGAATAGCACTACTCCACGGACCTGCAGGAGATCATTGTTTAGAAGCTGCAACTTCCACACTTATTTTAAAAGATGAAGTAGTTTTTAATAATCAAGAAGATAAAAGTGCAAGAATTATTATAACTCTTTCAGCACCAGATAATACTTCTCACATTGGTTTTATTCAAGAATTTGGAAATTACTTTATGAATGAAGAATTTAAACAAAAAGTTTTAAAAGTTAAAAATATGCAAGAGTTTTTGGATTTAATAGAAAAATACGAGGTGAAATAATGAACATTAGATGTGTTTGTGGTTCTGGTTTAGGTTCAAGTCTTTTATTAGAAATGAATGTCAAATCAGTTTTAGATAAATTGGGAGTAGATTACGAATCTGTTGAACATACTAACATTTCATCATTTTCAAAAAATGGTGTTGATTATGTAGTTGTTGGTGCAGATGTTGCTCCTACATTGGATTTTCCAAAAGAAAAAATGGTTGTTTTAACCAACATTTTATCAAAAGATGAATTAGAAAAAAAATTAAAAGAATTATTAAAAATATAATTTTAGAAAGGAATTAAAATGGCTTTTCTTTTATGAATGCTTAATTTTTTAAAAGCCTTTGTAGCAGTGCCTGCTTTATTAGTTGGTATTTTTACAATGATTGGTGCCCTTGTTTTAAGAAAAAAGGGTTCACAAGTTGTAGTAAGTACTTTTAAAGTTATTGTAGGTTTCTTAATTATGGGTGGTGGAGCTGGAGTTCTTGTTGGTTCACTAAACAAGTTCCAACCAGTTTTCCAAGCTGTTTATAGTTTAAATGGTATTATACCTAATAATGATGGTTTTGTTGGAGCTTTAGCAAAAGCATTACCAGAAATTGCTACTTTAGGTTCAATTATAATGTTAGTTGCAATGTTGTTAAACATTTTATTAGCACTAACTTCAAGATTTAAATATGTTTATTTATCAGGACACGTTTTATACTATACTTCCTTAATGTTAGCAGCAGTAATGTATGTAATCGGTTTTGATTTTCAAAATAGTGTTGCAGACTTTGTTTTAGCAATGTTTGCAGGAGCTGCTCTTTTAGCAGTTTATATGGTTATTTCACCAGCAGTTCAACAAAGATACATGAGACAAATTGTTGGGAGTGATGAAATCGCTTTAGGACACACTGGTGGATTTGGTTATGCTTTATCTGGATTAATCGGTGAAGCAGTTTATAAACTTAAAAAAGGAAAAGTTCTTTCAACAGAAGAAATTAAATTTCCACAATCACTATATTTCTTTAGAAACACACTAGTTTCTATTTCAATTACAGTATTTATTTTCTATCTTGCAGCATTTTTACCAGGTGGAATTTTATTTGAACTTGGAAAAATAACAAATAAAGAAGCTTTAGCTGTTTTAAGCGATGGAAACTGAGTTATCACAATGATAGTTCAAGCATTTACATTCACAGCTGGAGTAGAAATTGTTTTAGCTGGTGTTAGATTATTTATTGGTGAATTAGTGCCAATGTATAAAGGATTTAGCGATAAATTAATTAAAAATTCTAAAGCAGCTGTTGACTGTCCTGTAGTATTCCCTTATGCTCCTAATGCAGTTATTATTGGATTTATTTCTTCTTTTGCTGCTGGACTTGTAGGAATGGCTATTACTATTGGTTTAGGAGCTGCAAGTTTAATTCCTGCAGTTGTATTACCAGGATTAGTTCCTCACTTCTTCTTAGGAGCAACTTCTGGAGTATTTGGAAACGTTAAAGGTGGAATAATTGGTGCAATAGTTGGTCCATTTGTAGTTGGATTAATTATTACATTTATTCCTGTATTCTTTGTGCTTGGAAATTGAACTCCAACTAACACAAATGCTTTAGGAAAATTACTTGAAGCATCTAACTCAGTAAAAGCAGATTCATTAATTTCACTAAACTGAGGAGATACTGATTACTTTATTGGTTACATTCCAGGAATTATAGGATTAATCCCTAAAGCAGGAAAATATGTTGCTTTTGGTACAATCATTGCAACTTACTTAGCGTTAGTTACTGATGGACTTGTTAAAAGATTTGTTTTTGACAAAAAAAATAAAGGTGAAGTAAAAAATGCGTAAAAAACATTTGGACTACACTGCAAATGAATTTATTGCAACAATGCGTGCAGTTGCTATTGACGGAATAAATAATGCAAAACAAGGGCATATTGGAATGGCTCTTGGTGCTTCTGAAATCTTTTATGCACTTGTAGGACAAGTAATGAGATTTAGTCCTTCTGATCCAAAATGAATCGATAGAGATCGTTTAGTTTTATCAGCAGGACATGGTTCAATGGGATTATATTCCATTTACCATTTACTTGGATTATTAAGCATTGATGATATTAAAGCACATAAAGAATATAATTCTAAAACTCCTTCACATCCAGAAATTGATAAATTAGAATTTGTCGATGCTTCTACCGGTCCATTAGGACAAGGTGTTGCAATGGCAACGGGAATGGCACTAAGTGCTAAACACTTAATAAAAAGATTTAATAAAGATCGTTTAAATATTTTTAACCACAACATTTTTGTAGTTTGTGGAGATGGGGATTTACAAGAAGGAGTAGCTTTAGAAGCAATCCAATTTGCTGGTACAAATAAACTATCTAAACTTGTAATCATTCACGATTATAACAATATGCAAATTGATTCAGCATCTTCTGAAGTAAATAACATAAATTTTGAACTATTTTTCAAATCTCAAAATTTCAATGTTATTATTTTAAGAGATAATGATCCAGTTGAAATTCAAAAAGCATTAGAAAGAATTAAAGACACAGTAAAACCTACTTATATTCAAGTTCCTACCACAATCGCTTATGGAACAGATGTTGCAAACTCTCCAAAAGGACACAATGGAATTTTAAGTCCAGAAGCAACTGTTAGTTACAAAAAAAGACTTGGTTTAAAAGAAACTAAACCTTTTGAATACAATGAGCAAGCTTATGAATTTGGAAGACAAATGATTATTTCCAAATCAACAGCTTACACAAGATGAGTTAATAATTTTGAAAAATTAAAAACAAGATATCCAAAATTAGGAAGAGAACTTGAAGCGTTAATTAAAAGGGAAAAATCCTTTGATTTTAAAGATTTTAAATTTAAACAAACTAATGTTGCTACAAGAAATTATGTTGCTGAAATAATGCAATATTTAGATGGAAATTATGAAGATTTTATGGGTGGTTCTGCAGACCTTAGAAGTGCTACTAAAGTAGGTTTTGATTCTAATAGAAATATCAAATATGGAATTAGAGAATTTGCAATGACTGCTATCAACAACGGAATAAATTTACACTCAGGATACACTACTTTTGGTTCAACTTTCTTAGTTTTTGCAGACTATGCAAAACCAGCTCTTAGATTAGGTGCACTAATGGAAATCCCTTCTATTTCTGTATTTAGTCACGATTCTTATCAAGTAGGAGGAGATGGTCCAACTCATCAACCGGTTGAACAAATTGGGATGCTCCGTTCTATACCTAATTATTTAGTATTTAGACCAGCAGATGAAAATGAAATGCTAAATTCTTTTAAATATGCATTAAATAGCAAAAAAACACCTTGTGCTATAATTACATGTCGCCAAGAAGTGAAATCATTTAATTTACAAAAAAATGAATTTAAAGCAGCTTATTTCATTGATAAACAAGAAAGTGCAAATATTACACTTCTTGCTTCTGGTTCAGAGGTGAGTTTAGCTGAGCAAGTAGCTAATGAATTGAAAAAAATTAATATTAAAGCAAGTGTAATTTCTGTTCCATCCTTGCAATTATTGCTCGATGATGAAAAACTTATAAGTCAGTTAGAACTTGCTAAACAACCATTATTTGCAATCGAAGCTTCTAACGATCATTTATGATACAAACTTTCTAAATATTCTAAATTTGATGCTCATTTAGCAAAAGACTTTGGACACTCAGCACCAGGACAATTTGTTTATGAGTTAAATGGATTTAATAAAGAATTTTTAGTAGAAAAAATCAAATTATTTTTAGAAAAATAATAAAGAAAAAAACAAAAAAAGCATTCATTAATTGAGTGCTTTTTTCTTTAATTGTACTTTTGATCAATTAGTTTCATTCCAATTTCATCACAAAGAATATTTAAGGTAATTTTTACTTCTATCTCAGTTTCAAATTTATCTTTAATTTTTATTGAAAAAATATTTTGATATAAAGCATATAGTTCATTTATGACGTTTTCTATACTTTCTCTTTTAGTTAATGAAAAGGTAATGTCTCTTGATTTTAATGGTGAATTATCATACTCTTTAAATATTACTTTCTCTTTTTCAATAGCATCTAAATTGATTTCAGCAAACAAAGCATCACTGATATTTAGATATGGAGAAATTTTTCCAATTCACCCTACGAGAGTGTTGTTGTGGTATATTAAAGCAGTTGTTCCTGTGTGAAAATTATTAATATCTTCTGCTCTTTTGAAAGTTAAATTTTCTGAAACATTGTTTAAAATCACTTCTTTTAATTGATTGAAAGGATAAGAAGTTGAAGCTAAAGCTAAAACATTCTTAAATTCATTAACCATTCCTACTTCAAAAATAGAAATATCTGTGATTTTTCTTTTTTGATTATATTCAATCACTTCTGCTAAAGAAATTGCTAAAGAGTTTCTAATTTCTTCTCTTTCTTTGGAAACGAAAGTTTCTAAAGTTATATTTTGTTTGAAATCAAAAGGATTAAAAACATTACGTTCTTTTGAAATTAAAGAATAAGTTCAAACTTCTTGAAAACCACTAGAAGAGATTTTTTCTTTAATAATATTTGGTCTATTAATTAAAAATGAGTTAATTTTTGGTTGATTTAAAATCAAATTATTAAATCCATAAAATCTTAAAACTTCTTCAAGAATATCATCTATATCTTCAATATCATGTCTATAGTTAGGAACAATAATTTGTTCACCTTTAAACTCAAAACTAAGAATTTCTAGTGATTTTTTAACTGTTGCAAATCTTTCGGTTTTTGAAATTTCACTTCCTGCAATTCTATTAATGTAATTGATATCAAAATAAATAGATTTTTGCTCTATTTTTGGTAGATTGATTATTTGTGAAAATTCAGTTAAATAATTAGATAAAAAATGATGACCTAAAAGCATTGTACCTAATGAAACTTTTTTGGATGATTGTTTATAGGAATTAGAATCAATTTTGAGTTGCTTTGCTGTATGTCTTACATCTTTAATAGAGAAATTACCAATTTCAAAAATAATTTCTTTAGTATCTTTAGTTATAGAAGTTTTTTCTGCTCCCATAACTCCAGCAAGAGAAACTGCTTGATTATTTCCATCATAAATGGCAAGTGCGTTTGTAAAATCTACAATTTTATTACCAAGTGCTTCAAATTTTCCAGAAAAAATTTGTGGTTGTAAAGGACTTTTAATAGTATTTTTATTATATGCATGAGTGGGCATTCCGCTCATAATCAAGGTTAAATTAGTTAAATCAACTATAGGGGAAACTAATTTAATTCCTGATTTTAAAAGTAAAAATGAATCTTGTATATTTAGTTTAAAGTTACCATCTTTTTTAGCTTCAATACCTGTTAAAAGATTGTTTTCATTATTTTTTATAATAAAGTTGCTATTAAATGTTGGATTTTTATAATTTATATTTAGAGGTTCTGAAAGGAAAAAGGCAGCTAATTCTTTTGCCATTATTAAATAAGAGTTAGCATCAGAACGATTGCTTAGAATTTTAATATCAATTAAATAATCATCAAGATCAAACAAATCTAAAGGATTTTCCTGTAAATTTACTTTTTGAAAAGTAAAAATACCTTCTTTAAATTCGTCTCAAACTAAGTTAGTATCAAAACCAAGTTCATTTAAAGAAACAAGCATCCCTTCTGAATTAATACCTTGTAATTTTTTTTCAGCAAAAATCATTTTTCCATTGGTAGAACCAGGAACAAATGCCATTACGTAATCATTTTGCTTAACATTTATTGCTACAGTTTGAATAACTCTATCTTTATCAGCAAATTCGATTTCACAAACATTCAATTTATCAGCATTTGGATTTTTATAGATGTTTTTGATTCTACCAAATTTAACACCTTCAATGTTATTAAATTTTTGATAACTTTCAACTTCAAAACCTATGGAATTTATTGCTTCTAAAACATTTT
This sequence comes from Mycoplasma sp. AC157, assembly GCF_054343415.1. Classification (NCBI taxonomy): domain Bacteria; kingdom Bacillati; phylum Mycoplasmatota; class Mollicutes; order Mycoplasmatales; family Mycoplasmataceae; genus Mycoplasma; species Mycoplasma sp. AC157. The sequence goes on from NZ_JBTGVE010000003.1 coordinate 22,161, forward strand.
CAAGTGTAATTTTAGCATCAAGATTAGCTAATTGTCTTAATTTTTTATATGAAAAAATCATTAGTTTTCCTTTCTAAATTGATTTAAAAATCTTAAATCATTTTTGTAAAATTCTCTAATATCCTGAATTTGGTATTTTATCATTGCAATTCTTTCAAGACCAATTCCTGCTGCAAAACCATTCATATCATTTGTATATCCTGCTTGCTTTAGCACATTTTTATGTAGCATTCCTGCACCTAAAATTTCTATTCATTTATTTTTGTAAAAAACATCTACTTCTACTGAAGGTTCAGTGAATGGAAAATAAGATGGTCTCATTCTAATTTGAACTTCTTCTTCTAAAACATAAGATAAAAAAGATTTTAATGTTCAGATTAAATTTGGAAAATTAACATTACCTACACTAATAAAGTCTACTTGTGTAAATTGATGAGAATGTGTTTGATCATCTTCGTCATTTCTATAAACTTTTCCAATTGAAAATTGACTAAAAGACTGATTTTTAAACATTTCTAAAGTTTTTGCACTTATTCCTGTGTTATGAGTTCTTAAAAGTAGATTTTGATTAATATACAGAGAATCTTGCATTTCTCTTGCCGGATGATCTTTTGCAATATTTAGTCTTTCAAAATTATATTCATCACTAACAATTTCTGAATCTGTGTATTCTAAATATCCATTTTGTGAAAATCACTCTCTTATTTTTTTAGAAACTAAAGTTATAGGGTGTAATGAACTTTTTGATTCCAAAGGTTCATTAACATCAATTCATTCGTTTTGAATTTTAGATTCAATTCTATGTTTTTCTATATTTTCAGCAGCTTTTTGAAAAAAAAGTTCAGCTTTTTCTTTTAATTCCTTTATTTTTTTTCCAATTTGTGCCTTTTTATCGTTAGTAGTTTGTTTTAATTCTTTAGTTAATTTTGCTATTTCACCTTCAGGTCCAAATACTTTATTTTTAGCTTGTTTTAAATCTTCGAGATTTTTTATTTTATCTAATTCCATTTTTCCCTTTCTAATATGTAAAATTATATATAAAAATATGTTTTTAACAACATTTTTTGCATTATAATATATTTAAAATTATTAAAATAAATGATTAAGAATAAGGTTTGTATGATGAAAATTAATAAAAAAACAATAATGGTATTTTCTGTTCCTATAATTGCTCTAACTTTAGGGATTACAACAACTTCCATTTTAATTACTAAAAAAATTAATAATGAAAAAATAAACAAACAAAATAATCAATTGAAATCATTTATTTATAATCAACCAAACAGTGAATTAGATTCACTATTAGAAAAATTTTATTTTAAATTTATCAATAATAATGATTTAAATTTATATCAAAAAGAAAAGTTATCTTTAAACTTGCAAAAATTCGTTTCAGAATATAATGCTTTTTTAAGCAAACCTTTGACATTATTAAACTCAAGGATAGAAAAAAAATATCCTGATTTATTAAAAAAATCAAATGAATTAATTGAATTTAAAAACAAAATTAAGAAAATTGTTTCAAACATTAATTTAAATAATTTCAATTTTGAAGATAATACTAACCAATTAATAGAAAAGAATAAAGATATAGTTTACATAAATCAACAAAATAAAAATCTAAATGATGAATTAGATATTTTTTCTACTAAAATAAACTCTACAAATTTTTATAATAATTTTCTTTTAAAATTAGTAGATAAAAATTTTTTAAATGACATTATGGATGTAAATTTTTCTTATTCTAATTACTTTCAAAAAATAAAAAACTTAGATTTAGAGATAAACGAAATTAAGGATACAATTTCTTTTTTAGATTTTTACTTTGAAAAATCTGATAGTAATTTAAAAAATGAAATAAATCAAATTACAAACAAATATAAAGAAAAAATACAGGAAAAAAGCGTCTTCTCTCTCTCTCTCTCGAATTTAAGCCAAGTTAATAAATATATAAATATTATTTTAAATGACTTAAATTCTTTTATAAGTTTAAATAATCTTTTTAGTGATTATTTAATTTATAAAAAAGAAGAATTTTTAATAAAAATAAATAATAGTTCTTTTTTAAGCAAAGAGCAAAAAAAGACTTTTACTAGCAAATTAAAAGAAGTAAATACAATTATAAAAGAACAATATTTAGAAATTGAATTCAATAATGAATTGGAAAATTTTCAATTATCTAAATCTAACTTAATAACAGAAATAAATCAATCCATTATTAATGAAAAAAGCAAGTCTGAATTAATAAATAATGTAAAATCTCTAAAATCCAAAACTGAAATTCTTGATTTTAAAAATACTTTAGAAGAACTCTTTTCTAAAATAGAAAATTTAAAAATACTAATTTTAGAATTTGAAAATGGAATTTTAAATAACAATTTATCAGGACAAAAACAATTTAATTTTTTAAAAGAAAAAATAAAACTTGATTCATTTATTAAAAATAATGAATTGTTAGATGTAGATATTTTTGATCTCACTAAATCAATAGATAAAGTAGATCAATTTATTTCAAAATTGAATGAAATAAAAAACGGAACTGATGCAACTAATGATGGATTGCAAACTATTTTTGATAGAGAAGCCACTGCGAATTTAAGTAATTTTCAATTAAATTCTAATACAGAAAAGTTTGATTTGAAACAATATTTATACTCTGGTTCTATTAATTTAAAAAATTCTAATTTATATTTTGGAGCATTGGATACAGATTTTATCGATTACACAATTTTTGATTTACAATTAAAAGAAAATAATAGAAATATTCTTGTTGTAACAATAGATGCTGTTGCAAAAACTAACTCTAATTTGCACACAACAATAAGAAAAGAAATTGATTTTTCTACCAAAGATATTACACCTATTATAAATAATATATCTATTGCTAATTTAGATGAAATTTATGACATTAACTATTTTGAATTATCTAAAATTAAATTTAGAGAATTTCTTGAAAATGAAACATATAAAAAGTATTTAATAAAGAAAAAACAGGGTATTTCTAATTTCTTTAGTTATGATATACTACCTAATTTTAGTTTAGAAAACAACACAAATAAATTGCAAGCAACAGTAAATGTTTTATTTAATAAACAAATTATAAAAACTTTTAATCTTACTTCTTTAAAAGCAGTAGAATTTGAAAACGAAAACACCGAAAAAGATGACGAAATAAATAGAAATAAAATTTTACAACTTTTAAGTGGTCCAGTTGGTGATTTATTAGAAGAATTTAAATTTAAAGATGGTGTAAGAAAAACTCACACAGACTATTATTCAAAAGATGCAAAAATAGCAATTGAAAATTCCTATATTTTACCTAAATATGGTAGATATGAAATTTATGTAGAAAATGTTGAAAGTTATAATAATATAAAAGATGCTAAATATAAAAATAAAGGTGGAGATGCAAATGTTTTCTTTTGATACAAAATAGATGGACAAAAAGCACCTTTGCCTGAAAATAAATCAAGATACATAAAAACAGTTGATTTCTTTAGACATTTTACTTATGAAGCAATAAAACCAATTAATGGTAAACAATTTACAGCAGCCGATTTTAAATGGAATTACAGTGAAATAGAAGAAAATTTCAAAACAGAAATCAATAAAATTAATGAAACTAATTTTCAACATAGAAAAGTTCAAGGAAAAGCAATTAAACAAGACCAAATTACCTTGTATAGAGCATTTAACATAAAAGATTTTCTTTTCCAAAATCATCTAGAAAAAATGAATTACTTTTTCAAATTAGCAAATGCAACTGATGATTCTGCTTTAGTTGGACAAAGTTATGATAATGACTGATTTGTACCTTTAGATGCTAAATTAATTACTAAAAGTGGAGTCACTAAAAGCAATGCAAACTTAAATGATTTATTATCTAAATACTTTTATTATTTTTATGATATAAAACAAATAAATAAGTGATCATTATCATTTAAAATTGGATTTATTAATATTTTAGATAATACCAAAAGATTTACTAATGAACAGGAATATGTGTTAGATAATGTTGTAAATGATTATCAACAAGAACTTTATCCTGCAGTTATTTTAAACAAAATAACTTTATCAGATATTAATGTTAATAAAGAGCAATTAAAAGAACACGATGTAACTTACTACAGAAATAATTTGGATGAATTAAATAGAATTATTACTTTAAACTATCCTGGTGATGAAATAGAATATAATAATTTTTCTTTACCTAAAAATCGCTTTAAAATTTCAGAAATTCAAAATGCAAATGATGATTTTGCATTTGTTAGATTTGCCTTTTATAAAAAAGATGATTCTGTTATTAAAAGTGATGTTTGATATAAAATTAGCGGATTTAAAAAGATTACCACCAATGAAGGAATTAATAAACTTACATTTGATAATAACAAACTAAATACAGTCTTTTATTCAGAAAATGAAGTTGAAAGAGAAAGAGAATTAGAACCTTTTTGAAAAGACTTAATTTGAACTTTAGATCCTAAAACCAATGTTGCATCTTGAGTGTTAAAAAAACAGTATATTGAAAAAACTTTTCTTGCATCAGGAACTAAAAACCGAAGTTTTAAATTAACTTTATTTGGAAATGTTTTATCAGTTGATAATGATAAAGATGATCGAATAAGAAATGAAACTAAGGTTCCTAAGTTTTATTTTGATTTTGAAGAGTTAGTAACAGGTAAACTAGTTATCAAAGAAGGTGTTGTTGGTGGTTATAAATTTCCAAAAGGGAACACTTGAATTCAAGTGCCTCCAGTTGAATACATTTTAAGTGCCAAATATGACGAAAATACGGGAATTTCCTTTACTTTAAAACTAAAAAACCCTGAATATAAGATTATTATTGATACAACTTATACCCAACCAAATGATGTTAATTTTTCTCCATCAAGAGCTTTTATTTTAAATTTTGCACCAGCAAAAATTGTAATGAAATATATAAATAGCAAGCAAAATGAACATTTTAGTGACTACAAAACTAATCAATATAATTATGAACATGTAAATTACGATTTACAACAACAACCAATCTTACACTATAATGATGAAAATGTTGATTCAGATTATAATGTTTATAACCCAAATCAAAATGTGATTTATAAAATTCATGAAGGATATAAACCAGATAGAGAGTGAATTAGAAGTGAGTGACATAATTGAGAACTTGTAAATACAGTAAAATCAAGAGCAATTAAATATGTTCCCAATATTAACCATACTCTTTGAAATGGTTCTGCAACAATAATAGCTAAAGTTAATGATGACATTAATAATCATAGATTTTATGTTTTAACTAATCACCATGTTGAAAAAGAAGTTGATAAACTTTCTAAAATTTCGGGAGAAAACTTACCATATAAACCAATAAGTCATAGAAATATTTTTATTGAAAGTGATAAATATAGAAATGATATAAATGATGGTTTCGGTTATCCTTCAACACGAAATGAAGTAGGTTTTGGTCAAATTCCTACCAAAATTTTATGGGTAGGAACAGGAGAAAGAAATCAAATTTCTAAAGATAGCAAACAAAAAGGAAATTATGATGCTGCTGTTTCAATTATTGATTGAGGAGATTATGTTAAAGAAGCAAAACGAGAAGGTAGAATGGGTATTGTTAAACATTTTCAAAATTTACAAACATTAGAAAATGTTAAATTGGATGTTGACTATAAAACAGCGGAAATTTTTGTACCAAATATAACAGATATGGCACATTTAGGTTTCCCTTATTGAGGATCTAAAACTGGTTATATAAATCATCGTCCTGATTTAAGAAAAAATAGTGTAATTTTTGCACAGTCACCAAATTTTTCACCTTTATATTTTGGTTCAGGTAACTCTGGTTCTGGGATGTTTGTTGATAAAAATAGCTTAGTTGGTTTGTGAACATCAGGAAATGGCGGGGGAACTTCAGAAATTTTTAGATATGACACTGATGAATATAACTTTTTTGGAATTAATTGAAATAATGAAAATCCATTAAATTTAAAAAATACCGGTTCTTTTGGTGCTCAAATCATTAGAGCAAATGCTAAAAATCCAAATGATTTCTCATTACCTTGGTTTTGAAAAGAAATTAAATAGCAAATTAATTAATAGTTAATAATATATCAAACTTTATAAAAGGAAGACTTGTTTTGTTAAGTCTAATGACTTTTCTTAATATTTACAGTCTATTAAAAGAAAATAAATCTTACAAAGTTAAAGTAGATTTAAATATCTTATCTAATTTTTTAAAATTAATTTCTAAATTATTGATATTATAAAATTTTTTAATTTTATCTTCTAAATTATTATTTTGAACAAATTCTTTAAATGTTTGATTATTTAATAAACTTCAAGAAACTAACATTTTTTTTATTGAATCATTTTCAATCATTTCTGTATATAAAGGACTAAGATTAGAGTATAAAAATTTATTTTTCAAATTAGAATAATTATTTTTACAAAAATCTAATCAGCAGTATTTATATAAATTTTCTATAGAAACTGCTATTGCATTGTTTATTTTTTTACTTAAAAAGGTTTTATTTCTAATTAATGAGTTTATGTCTCTTAATGTATAAAAATATAAAATGTCTTTTTCTTCAGTTTTAAAAGGATATTTATGTATTTTTGAATCAATTGTATTGAAATTATTTAAGATAAAAAAATCTTGATGATTAAAAATATCAAATTTGAATTTTAAGATATCTTCATAATTTGTTTCGATATTGTTTTGTCTTTTATATAAAGATAAAATTAAAGGAAATTCATTAGTTTTTTTATTTTTTAGTTGTTCAAATTCTTTGCTTGAAAAAATCATAGATTTTTCAAGTTTATAGTTTTGAAAAAAAGATTTTAATTTATTAAAATTTTGTTTTTTTATAAGAAAAGAAAGTGGGTGAATTACACAAATTAAATCTGCTTTAAGTTCATTATACATTTTTAAAAATGATAAACCTAAATCATTTGAAACAAGATTTTCATCCATTTCAAAAGAACCTTTTTTATTTTTTTGGTATTGACTTAAAGTGTCATTATATGGTGGATTCCCAATTATAAGAATTTTTTCATTCTCTTCTATTTTATATTTTCTTCTATTTACTTTTATAAGCGAATTTTCTTTATAAATGGAAATATTAGGGAAATTTTCTTTTATAAAATTAACACTGAATTCATCAATATCAGTTGCAATAAAATTGCTTTCTAAATCTAGAAAGTCATTAATGAAAGAACCATAACCTACACCTAAATCCAAAATGTGGTCAAATGGATTATTTTTAATTTCATCCATAACCCATTTTTTAGCTATTTGAACTATTTTTTTAGGACTATAATAACTTCCGAGTTGAATTTTTTGTTTTTCAACTAAGTGTATATTTTTTTCAAGATTAATTTGCTTCATTACTTTATTTTATCACATTATGTAATATAATTTAATTATGAAAATTAAAAATAATAGTGGAATTTTAGAATTATTTTTTTCTTCCAAAAATAAAGGAAAATTTCGTTGAAAAATCAAAGAAAGTGAAATAGATTTTCCTAAGACATTTGCTACAACAAAAGATTTTTTTCAAGATAATTGTTTTCTTGAGTGACAAATTAGTTATGATAAAGATGCTGAACAAAACAAAGAATTTGAATTTGTAAATTACAAAAATAAAAAGAAAAATCTTTTTGAATTATCATGAATATTAAAAGAATTAATAGAAAATAAAATGATTAGTACAATCGATATTAACAAATTAATTGAAAAAATAAAAAAATATAACTTTTATTTTGAAGAAAAGAAAATTCAATATCAAAAATCCGAAGAAATATTAATTGAAGAAATAAATTTTAGTCAAAAAAATATAGTTTTGCCTACTTTTTTACACTCTTTTGATAATGGAATTAATATTGAAATATCAATTCAAAAACAACAATATGCATCTGGTTTTCAACCGATGGTTTATTTGAATATTCCTATTTCATTATTTAGTAATTCCATGTTATTACTTGGACAAACTTCTAAACATTTAACAGAATTAAAACTAATTATAAATAAAGAAATAGTTACAGTTTTTATGACTGTAGTAAAAATATTTGCTTTATGTTCAACAAAACATAAAACTGATATTTTGAATATTTTGTCATTTTTAAAAGAAAATATTTAGTTTCGAAAATATGAATTTTTTATCAAAAAAAGCAAATAAAAAACAAAATTTTAAAATATTTTATCAATATTACTCAAAACGGTATTAATTATTATATAATTAAGCAATATGTTAGATTTTTTAGGGAAAAGATTACAAAAAGCTATGCAAAAAGCTAGCTCAAAAACAACTTTAAAAGAAGAAGATTTATTAGAAATTACAAGAGAAATTAAATTAGCACTTTTAGAAGCTGACGTTAACTTACTTGTTGTAAAAGATTTTATTAAAGAAGTTAAAGAAAAAGCAATTGGTTCTGAAATAATTGGTAAATTAAATCCAGGACAACAAATGATTAAAATTGTTAATGATGAATTAACTAAAATCCTTGGTGGAAAAACAAAGGAAATAAAATTAGATCAAACAAGAACAATCATAATGATGACTGGGTTACAAGGATCTGGTAAAACTACTTCTACAGCAAAATTAGTTAGTTATTTTTTAAGAAAAAAAATGATTAAAAAACCATTAATGATTGCTGCAGATATTTATCGTCCTGCTGCTATAGAACAATTAAAAGTTCTTGGTAAACAATTGAATGTTGATGTTTATTTTGAAAATGATGCTAACGTCCAAAATATAGTAAAAAACGGAATTCAAAAAGCTAAGGATGAATATTATGATTTTGTAGTTATAGATACCGCTGGACGTTTATCTATTGATGAAAATTTAATGAATGAACTTGTTGATGTTAAAGAAATAGTAAAACCAAGTGAAATATTTTTTGTTGCAGATGCCTTATCTGGACAAGATATTATTAATGTTGCTCAAACATTTAATGATTATTTAAAATTAACAGGTTCCATTATAACTAAACTAGATTCAGATGCTAGAGGTGGTGCTGCATTTTCATTAACAAAATTATTAAACTTACCTATTGTTTTCATAGGAACAGGTGAAAAAACTAATAATTTTGATTTATTCCATCCAGATAGAATGGCAGATAGAATTTTAGGAATGGGAGACGTTTTATCTTTAATTGAAAAAGCTGAAGAAGTTATTGATAAAGAAAAAGCAGAAAAATTAGGTAAAAGAATGCTTGCTGGTAATTTTAATTTAGATGATTTACTAAATTCATTACACCAAATGAAAAAAATGGGAAAATTTTCTAAATTAATAAAACTAATACCAGGTTTACCTAAAAATATTGATCTTTCTCAAGTTGAAGGTGTTGATGAAAAAATTAAATTATATGAAATTATCATTTCTTCAATGACTATGGAAGAAAGGAAGAATCCTAAATTGTTAAAAATGCCATCAAGAAAAAATAGAATTTTAAAAGGTTGTGGCAAGAGTGTTCAAGATTATAACAAACTTTTAACTGAATTTGAAATGCTTTCAAAAAGAATGAAAGAAATGTCAAAAAATGGAATGGGAGGACTAGGAAATATATTTAATAAATTTTAATTAATTTCCTAATATATGATTTTTGAAACAACTACTTTAGCAATTATATTTGCATTAGCCAGTTTGTCTTTGTTTATTTTTGCAACTAAAAAACTATCAACTACATTAAAAAATATTGGAGATAGTAAATTCAAAAAAATAATTAAAGTTATTTCCAAAAATAATTTTGTCGCACTTATGGTAGGAGTACTAATTACCACTTTAATTCAGTCTTCAGATGGTGCAATTGCTCTAATTATGGGGTTATTAGCTGCCAAATTTATTGGACTAAGGGTTGCAATTGCTTTTCTTTTAGGAGCAAATATTGGTACCGCTACTACTTCACTGATTGTTTCATTTCAATCGAGTTTTCAATTTACTGAATACTTTGTTCTTTTTATGTTTCTTGGAGTTTTTGGTTCCCTTTTAACAAAAAAAGAAAAAGCTGTAAATATCTTTTTAATTTTAGTTTCGATAGGAATGGTATTCTTTTCTTTAAAAATAATGTCAGGTGCAGCAAAGCAAATAGTAAAGGAAGATTTCTTTAAAGAAACTTTAAGAATTGCAGGAATTAATCCTTGATTATCTTTTCTATTTTCCTTTGTTTTAACTGGTTTATTGCAATCATCAAGCGCAACAGTTACTTTATATCAAGTTGTTTTCAATGAATCAAATTCCTTATTACAACTGCCTTCAGCAATTGCTCTTGTTTTTGGCGCTAATTTAGGTACAACAATAACAGGATTGATTGTTTCATTTACATCAAAAAATAATAATTCTAAAAAAATAGCATTAATTTGAGGATTTACTAACTTCACAATTTCCTTAATTTTATTGCCATTTTTATCACCTTTTACCTTTTATTCTGATTTTATTAAGTTAATTGTTTCAAATCAAAAAGCTCTTCAATTGTCAATTGCACATTTACTTTTTAATTTCATTTTAGTTTCTATATTTTTCTGATTAATAAAATATTTAGAAAAGTTAGTAAATTTTCTTATCAAAGAGAAAAGAGTTGGAGCTGAATTTGATATTTATCTTCCAGAAGAATTAATAGGACAAAATGCTTCTTTAGCTTTAAAAGCAGCCAAAAATGCTTTATTTTCACAAGCTAAAATTTCAGAAGCAGGAATTGAATTGTTAAATAAATATATTGAAACTGGTGATACAAAATTACTTAGAAGATATTCTGAACTTGAAGAAGTAATTGATAACACTAGAACTTTAATTTACAATTATTTAGTTCAAATAAGTTCTAATAATTTAACTAAAAATGAAGCTAAAACACATTTATCTTTAATTTTATCTTCCCGTTCTATTGATAAAATTATGGGTTTAGGTCGAAGTGTAATTATTGAATTAAATAGAATTTATGACTCGAAAAACGAACTTTTCTTTGACATAGAACCAGAAATTGTTACGGAAATTAAAGAACTTGTTTCTTTAGTGCTTGTTTTAATCAAAAATGCCGCTTCTCAACTTGAAGAACAAACAAAAGAGCGTAGTGAATTTATCGACAAAATGTCTAATAATTTAAATATTTTAACTTTAGAATTTGCAAAATCCAATGTTGAAAGATTAAAAACAGAAGAAGGCAGAAAACAATTAGAAAAAGACTTTGATTATAGCGTTTTACTTAGAACAATAGAAAGAATGGCACATCACTGCCAAAGAATTAGTCACTACATTAAAAATTCAAGATTTAAAATGAAAAGAATTTCCGAACAAGAACGAACCAATTTTATAGATTTAAATAACTAGGAATATTTATGAATAAAAAATACAAAAAAATCTTTTTTCCTTTATTATTAGCAACTTTATCAACATCTTTGATTGTTGTTTCGTGTAACTCTAACAACAACAATGACGACATAAATTCAGAAAAATTTCCACCTAAAAATCCTAATCCAAATTTTAAAGAAGGAATTTACACAAAGGTAAATTCAGATATTTTTAAAATAAAAGAAACAGTAAATGATGTTAGTAGAGAAACTAATTTTATTGTTCAAGAACCAATTCTTTATTTTAATAAAGGAAAAGTTATTACTAAACAAGATTTACCAAAAACTGTTTTAATTATAAATAATACAGATTTTAGTTTTGAAAAAGAAGTTGTTTGAGACACTGATTTTGAAGAAAAAATACTCATTGATTACTCCACAACAATTCAGGGGCACATTAAGGATTATCCATCTTTAACTACTCAATTAACAATTTATACAAGAACTCAAGTAGATGGAGATGAATACGTAAGAAGTGTTTTACCTGCTATTGATGAATTAAGTGCCAGAAAAGAAATTGATTATGACAAATCAACAAAAATTTTTAATCAAGCAAATTATGATTTTTGAAAAATGCTTGATAGCGATCAAGGAATAGAGTCTAGATGAGATAATAGAGATATCCACAATAGACATACTTCCATTTCAGACAGAACAATCGTTTTTAAATGAGATGAAAGAAAATCCATTTCTCAAATTAGAATCAATTGATTTAAAAATGGATGGGGCGGAAGCACATTGCCAGAAACCTTTTATTTTTCTTATTCTAACGATGGAGAAAATTGAACAGAAGTTACAAATTTAGACAAAAACAAAGGAAGTCAATTTGATATAACTCCAGCAAACCCACTTTATGGAGCTAACGTGTCTAATCAAACTGTTTTTAATTTTGATCCTATTAATACAAGGTGATTTAAATTTTCATGAGATTCAGCTAAAACAGCAAATGGTGGGGATTCAATGATAGGAATTACAGATTTTCAATTTTGAGTAAAAAATAGTTTAAAAATTTTAACTCAAAATTCTAATTCAAGCTTTTTGAAATCTGTTTTAATAAATAATAAACCTATTGAAAATTTTAATTCTTTTAAAACTAGTTATGATGAAGTCAACATTAAAAACAATACAAAAATTAAATCTATATTTAAAATTTTAGTTACAGATGAAAACAATAATACAACTATATATAAATTAAATTTATCTAAAAAATAAGGGAAATATGGAAAATAATAAAAAAAAGAAAGCAGCAATTTTTTGAATAAGTACCTCTCTTATTGGTGCAAGTGTTCTAATAGGAACTACAACATCACTTATTTTATATAATAACAACAATATTGAAACTAAAGATTATAATAGAAAATATAATGAACAAAATCTAAATTTAAAAACTTTTATTCTTAAACAACCCAATTATAAAATAGACGAACCCTTAAGAAATTTTTATAGTTGATTTTTACATACAAAAGAAAAAGATTTAACTAAAAGAGAAGAGCAAATTAATGAACTTAAATCTTTTGTTAATGAATATAATAAATTTGCCCAAATGTCTTTTGAAGAGTTAAATCATCTTTTTTCTGTCAAAAAAGAAATATTATTTAATAAAAATAATAAAATTATTAATTTTAAGGATGAAATCTTTAAAGAAATTTTAAAAACCAAGTTTGAAAATTTTAACTTTAAAGAAAAAACTAATGAACTAAAAAGTATAATTCAAAATTTACCTATAATTGATGATGAAAATAAAAAATTAAATAGTGAAATTACTAATTTTGCTACAAAAATAAATGATACAAATTTCAGTAATCCTTCCATTTATAAATTTAACAATAAGAATTTTAAATTTGAATTTAATAAGGAAATTTTTGATTATCAAGAATACTATAATAAGTTAGAAAAAGTTGATAAAAATATTAAAGAACTATTGGATGATTTCTCTTTTTACAAAGAAAATTGATCTTTAAGAATTGAAGATTGATCCACTTTTTCAAATACTATAGAACAAGGGTTTTCTGAAGAGAAAATCTTATCTTTTAAGACAGTAGATGATTTGCAAAATCATATTGATTATTTATCATTAAATTTTAAAAATTATATAAAATCAAAAAATTTAAATGAGTCCTATTTACATTATAAGAAAACCAAATTTACGGAAGAAATAAAAGAATTTGCTTTTTTAACAGATGATCAAAAACAATTTTTTATCAACAGAAATAACGAAATTAAAACTATTGAAGATTATGAACAATTATTAAATAAAATCAATTCTCTAAAAAATGATTTCGATATTTCAAAAGAGAAATTAATCGAATATTTAAATAATTCTAAAATTGAAAATAATTTTAAAAAAGAGTTAATTCAAAATGTAAAATTAATAAAAACTAAGCAAGAAATAGATAATTTTAAAAATGCTTTAGAACAACTTTTTTCTAAAATAGAAAATTTAAAAACACTAATTTTAGAATTTGAAAATGGAATTTCAAACAATAGTTTATCAGGACAAAAACAATTTAATTTTTTAAAAGAAAAAATAAAACTTGATTCATTTATTAAAAATAATGAATTGTTAGATGTAGATATTTTTGATCTCACTAAATCAATAGATAAAGCAGATCAATTTATTTCAAAATTAAATGAAATAAAAAATGCAACCGATACAACAAATGATGATTTGCAAACTATTTTCAATAGAGAAGCAAATGCAAATTTAAGTAATTTTCAATTAAATTCTAATACAGAAAAGTTTGATTTAAAACAATATTTATACTCTGGTTCTATTAACTTAAAAAATGCAAATTTATATTTTGGAGCATTAGATACAGATTTTATCGATTACACAATTTCCAATTTACAACTAAAAGAAGATAATAGAAATATTCTTGTTGTAACAATAGATGCTGTTGCAAAAACTGATTCTAATTTGCACACAACAATAAGAAAAGAAATTGATTTTTCTGCTAAAAATATTACACCTATTATAAATAATATATCTATTGCAAATTTAGATGAAATTTACGATATTAACTACTTTGAATTATCTAAAATTAAATTTAGAGAATTTCTTGAAAATGAAACATATAAAAAGTATTTAATAAAGAAAAAACAGGGTATTTCGAATTTCTTTAGTTATGATATAGTGCCTAATTTTAGTTTAGAAAATAACACAAATAAATTGCAAGCAACAGTAAATATTTTATTTAATAAGCAAGTTATAAAAACTTTTAATCTCACTTCTTTAAAAGCAGTAGAATTTGAAAATGAAAACACCGAAAAAGATGATGAAGTAAACAAAAACAAAATTTTACAACTTTTAAGTGGACCGGTTGGTGATTTATTAGAAGAATTTCAATTTAAAGATGGTGTAAGAAAAACTCACACAGACTATTATTCAAAAGATGCAAAAATAGCAATTGAAAATTCTTATATTTTACCTAAATATGGTAGATATGAAATTTATGTAGAAAATGTTGAAAGTTATAATAATATAAAACAAATTAGAGACACTGCTAGAGGTGGAGACGCAAATGTTTTCTTTTGATACAAAATAGATGGACAAAAAGCACCTTTACCTGAAAATAAATCAAGATATATAAAAACAGTTGATTTCTTTAGACATTTTACTTATGAAGCAATAAAACCAATCAATGGTAAACAATTTACAGCAGCCGATTTTAAAGGAAATTACAGTGAAATAGAAGAAAATTTCAAAACAGAAATCAATAAAATTAATGAAACTAATTTTCAACATAGAAAAGTTCAAGGAAAAGCAGTTAGACAAGGAGATGTTACCTTGTATAGAGCATTTAATATAAAAGATTTTCTTTTCCAAAATCATCTAGAAAAAATGAATTACTTTTTCAAATTAGCAAATGCAACTGATGATTCTGCTTTAGTTGGACAAAGTTATGATAATGACTGATTTGTACCTTTAGATGCTAAATTAATTACTAAAAGTGGAATTGTTAAAAGTACTGCAAACTTAAATGATTTATTAACTAAATACTTTTATTATTTTTATGATATAAAACAAATAAATAAGTGATCATTATCATTTAAAATTGGATTTATTAATATTTTAGATAATACCAAAAGATTTACTAATGAACAGGAATATGTGTTAGATAATGTTGTAAATGATTATCAACAGGAACTTTATCCTGCAGTTATTTTAAACAAAATAACTTTATCAGATATCAACGTTAATAAAGAGCAATTAAAAGAACATGATGTAACTTATTATAGAAATAATTTGGATGAATTAAATAGAATTGTTACTTTAAACTATCCTGGCGATGAAATAGAATATAATAATTTTTCTTTACCTAAAAATCGCTTTAAAATTTCAGAAATTCAAAATGCAAATGATGATTTCGCATTTGTTAGATTTGCCTTTTATAAAAAAGATGATTCAGTTATTAACAGTGATGTTTGATACAAAATTAGCGGATTTAAAAAGATTATCACTAATGAAGGAACTAATAAACTTACATTTGATAATAACAAACTAAATACAGTCTTTTATTCAGAAAATGAAGTTGAAAGAGAAAGAGAATTAGAACCTTTTTGAAAAGATTTAATTTGAACTTTAGATCCTAAAACCAACGTTGCATCTTGAGTACTAAAAAAACAGTATATTGAAAAAACTTTTCTTGCATCAGGAGCAAAAAACAGAAGTTTTAAATTAACTTTATTTGGAAATGTTTTATCAGTTGATAATGACAAAGATGATAGAGTAAGAAATGAATCTAAAGTTCCTAAGTTTGATTTTGATTTTGAAGAGTTAGTAATAGGTAAATTAGTTATTAAAGAAGGTGTTGTTGGTGGTTATAAATTTCCAAAAGGAAGAACTTGAATTCAAGTGCCACCAGTGGAATATATTTTAAGTGCTCAGTATGACGAAAATACAGGAATTTCCTTTACTTTAAAACTAAAAAATCCTGAATACAAAATTATTATTGATACAACTTATACACAACCAAATGATGTTAACTTTTCTCCTTCAAGAGCTTTTATTTTAAATTTTGCACCAGCAAAAATAGTAATGAAATATACAAATAGCAATCAAAAGGAACATTTTAGCGATTACAAAACTAATCAATATAATTATGAACATGTAAATTATGATTTACAGCAACAACCAATTTTACATTATAATGATGAAAATATTGATTCAGATTACAGTGTTTATAATCCAAATCAAAATGTAATTTATAAAATTCATGAAGGATATAAACCAGATAAAGAATGAATTAGACACGAATGATATGATTGAAAACTTGTGAATACTGTAAAATCAAGAGTTGTAAAGTATGCTGCAGATATTGCAGGTAAATATTATTTTGCTTCTGGTTCAATTATAGGAAAAGTTAATAATGATCCAAATGATGCTAGATTTTATGTGTTAACAAATCAACACGTAGATAGAGAAGTAGGTAGTTTAAGTCAAATTACAGGTGATAACCTTCCTTATCAACCTAAAATAAATAGAACTTTCTTAATTGCAAGTGATAAATACAAAAATGATATTAATCCAGGATATAGATATAATGCCACCGAAAATGATGTTGGATTTAGTAAAGTTCCATCCAAAATTATATGAGTTGGTGGATGAGATAAAAGTCAAATAGGTAAAAATGGTACATCTAAAGCCGCATATGATGCAGCAGTAACTATTATTGATTTAAAAGCACTTTTAAAACAAACAAAAAGAGATGGAAGAATGGGACTTGCGAAACATTTAGAAAATCTTTTTAAAATTCCTGATTTAAAATTTGATGCAAATTATAAACAAAGTGAAATGTTTGTTCCTACAATTAGAGATACAGCTCATTTAGGTTTTCCTGTTTGAGGAACTAAAACAGGATATGTAAATCATAGACCGACAATAGGTAGAGATAATGTTAGATTTACACAAACACCTAATTTTGCACCTTTATATTTTGGAACAGGGAATTCTGGTTCTGGAATATTTACAGATGACAATAGTTTTATAGCACTTTGAACATCTGGTTCTGGTGGAGCATGATCTGATGGGTTCCGTTATGATACAACAGATTTTAATTATTTTGGTATTAACTGAAATAACGAAAATCCATTAAGCTTAAAGAACACAGGTTCTTTTGGTGCTCAAATAGCAAGAGCAAATGCTAAAGATCCTAATTCTTTTGCACTCCCTTGATTCTGAAAAGAAATAAAAGAATAAATGCAATGAAGAAAAACTTCATTGCTTTTTATAAATGATTTTTAGGTTAAATATTCAAAATTAAAAATTTTCAATTAGTTGTTTAATAATTAATTTATTTTCAATAAATACAGCATTATTTAAAGTTTTTAAAAGCATTTTTTTGTTATTTTCCTGTAAATTTTCCGTATTTTTATAATTTTTAGATAGTTTGAGTTTGTTAAAAGTTTCATCTAGAATATCTTTTTCAAATTCAATAGAAAAAATAAAATTATCAATGGTTTTTAATAGTTTAAAAGATTCTTTTTCACTTTGAATTTTTTGTTTATATATTAAATTAAAAATGTTTTCAAAAAGATTTCAATATTTATTTGAAATTATAAAACCATTACTTTTTGTTTGAAATTCTTTAATAGTATCATTATTAAAGATAATTTCAATATTGACTTTATTTATTATTCCTCGAATTGTTTCATTATCTTTATATAGAATTTTATTAAAATTTTGTTCTAATTTTAATTCATTAATAGGGACTGTGGATATTAAACTTATTTTGTTAATTAAGGAGTAGTCATTTGTTAGTATATATTCTGCTAGATCATTGATAATAACTAAATTTTTATTTTTTAGTTTTTCAATTATAAATGAAATTTTTTGAAAATTAAAATAAATTTGAATCAATTTAAAACTTTTAAAAAAATTAAGTTTAGAAATATTTATAATTATTAAAAATATCATACAATAATTCATAACAAAATAGTTGTTATAATAATATAGTAAATAATATTCCGAAATATTCTTAACTAGTTTTAATGAAAAATAAACGGAAAAAATAATAAATAAAATTTTTAAGTAAAATAAAATTTTTTCAATTGTTTCTTGGTTTTGATAGTATTTTGAAATTTTGTCATAAATGAAAGAAAAATTTAGTGATAAGGCAGAAGATATTAAAATACAATAACTTGTAATTAGAAAAGAAAATAAGATTTTAATAATAAGATATTTAAAGGAAGTAATTGCACTTATTTTTTCTATTTCTCTTTTTATAAAGTATTTTGTTTTGTTCATAAAAGTTGTCTCCCATTTTTAAATTTAAAATGTAAAAAAAAGTAATATTTAGTTAAAATAAATATTTTAAAATTACTAAATTTTTTATTTCTTTTAAGCATTAATTTGATAATAATAATGTTTAAAGTTCTTAAAAAACCTAAAATGAAAAATAAAAATAAAATAATTCCACTAAAATAACTGAATAAAAAAATTAAGTTATAGACAATTCCAAAAAACAAATTATTGTAAATAAAATCAATATAAAAAAAAGAAATTAAGGTAAAAATAATTAAATAAAGGTAAATCAAAAATTTGGCTATAACTTTTAAAAAACTGTTATTTTCATTAATTATTTCTGTATAAAATAAATAACCATTCTTTTTATCAAAATAGATTTTCATTATTCAATGAATTTTCTTTCTGTTCCATTTATTTTGTTTATATATCTTTTAATTGCAGTTTCTTTTATTGAGTTAATTGAATTGATCATATTTTTAATCTTATTATACATTATTGGTCCATTTGGTCCTGTTCTGTGATAGAAAGGCAAACTATCAATTATATTTAATAAGTCACTTAAATCGTTTTTAATTTTGTCTAAATCACCATTAGTTGAGATTAAAAAAGAAATTTCATATACTTTTTCTCTTGTTCTTTCATCTATAAAATTAGATGCTTCTATTATTTGACTTATTCCTTCAAAAACTCCACTAAGAATTCCTGAAAAAATTTTAGTTTTATCTCATATAGGATCTCCGGGTATTACTGATTCTGAAAATCAACCTATATTATCAGATGAAGTTGAAAAAAAGATAGCAACTTTTTCTCTGTTATAATCTGCTTTTAATATCATATCTGATAAATAATCGGATAAATCTCTTTTTAGAGAATTTCATTCTCAAAATTCTATTTCATCTTTATATTGATAAAATTTATAATCATTTAAAACTTTTTTAATATAAATTAGCGGTAAGTCTGTTCCATTTTTATTTATTAAATCTATTATTTGTGTTGGTATAAACATAGTTTCTCCCTATTTAATAATATTGTTATATTTTAATTATACTCCTTTATTTTATTAGATTTTAAAATAAATAAAATAATACTTATAGTAAAATTTAATTTATAATAAAGAAAATAAAAGGAAGTAAAAATGAGTAATTATTCAAAAACAAAACAAGAAGAATTTGTAGAATTAATAAAAGAAATAAAAAGCGAAACTAGAGATGAAAAAAGATTAATTCAACTGAATTTATTATTAAAAGAAGTAAGTCAAAAAAGATTCGGCTTAATTTGAGAAGAGCAAAAAGAAAAAGTAGATAATGTTTTAAAGTCGAATATTCTTTTTTTGCAGGAAAATAAAGCAAATAAGATAATTAATTCTAAAGAAAAGTCATTAAATTTTTTAATAGAAGGTGAAAACTTATTGACCTTAAATTTACTTTTGAAAACTCATAAAAATAAAATCGAAGTCATTTATATTGATCCACCTTATAACACTAAAAATAAAGATTTTATTTATAACGATAATTATGTTGATGCAAATGATAAATTCCCGCATTCTAAATGATTATCTTTTATGAATAAGAGATTGAAATTAGCTCGCGAATTATTAGCAGATAATGGAGTTATTTTAATTAGCATAGATGAAAATGAGTTTGCTCATTTGAAAATTTTATGCGACCAAATTTTTGGAGAATTTAATTTTATAGAAAATTTTATTTGAATTAAAAATTCAACAAAAAACAATTCTAAAACAACATCAACTAATCATGAATACATTTTGTGTTATAGTAAAAATAGAGAAATTTTAGAAAGAAAAAATTTCTTTAAAATAACTAAACCAGGATTTTTAGAAGTGCAAGATTTACTTCAATATGCTAAAGAAGAAAATTTAGAAATTTCGGAAGTAGAACAACTATTAAAATCTTTTTATAAAGAGAATCCCCAATTAAAAGGAATTTCAAACTATAATAAAGTTGAAAAAGAATATTTAACAAAGACAGATTGAAATTTTAAAGTTTTTGCTTTAGATAATACTTCTTCTCCTGTTTTTAGCGAAAAAAATAATTATAAAATTCTTCATCCAATTACAAAAAAAGAATGTAAAAATCCAAAAACAGGATGAAGATATAGCTTAAAAACTATGGAAGAACATTTAAAAAATAATCGAATTTATTTTTATGATGATGAAACTAAAACACCACGTTTCAAAAGGTTTTTATCAGATTCTGAAATGGAAGTAGCGAAATCGGTAATTGAAAATACTAAAGAAGGTATAAAAGAAATAAATAAAATATTGATTAATAAAAACTTTAATAATCCAAAACCTGTTAGTTTAATAAAATATATATTAAGATTTTTTAATAAAAATTCAATAGTTTTAGATTTTTTTGCCGGTAGTGGAACTACTGCACAAGCAGTAATGGAATTAAATAAAGAGGATAATGGCAAAAGACAATTTATTTTGTGCACAAATAATGAAAATAACATATCTAGAAATATAACTTTTTCAAGAATAAAAACTGTTATAACAGGATTCAAAGATAATGGCGAAAAATATTCAAATGGTTCAGAGTTTAATTTAAAGTATTTAGAAGTTAAAACTATAAATTTTGCACAAGCAGAAAAAGAAGATTTTGAAATAGAAGAAATATTAATCAATAGTTCTAAATTGCTTGCAGAACTAGAGTATTTAAATGAAATTAACAATGAAAAAATTTATTTTATAAATAATGAAGAAGAAATAGAAACTGCTTTAAAAATAATCAAAAATAAAGGAAAATTGTTTATAAATACAGAAGTAGAGTTAAACTTAGAACAACAAAAAGAAATTGAAAAAAAAGAAATATCGCTTTTCAAAATCCCTTACAAATATTACTTTAAAGAACTTAAAAAGATAAGAGGTTATTAATTATGAAACTAAAAGAATTTCAAGTAAAAGCTGCTCAAAAAATATTTGAAAAAACATTTTCAACCATCGATGACAGCGCAATAAATAAAATTATTTTACAAGCACCTACCGGTTCAGGTAAAACAATAATTTTATTTGAATATATTAATCAGTTTATTTCAAATACTGATAATTATATTTTCATTTGATTAACACCTGGAAAAGGGGAATTGGAAGTGCAATCTTTTAATAAAATGAGAAAAAGTTTTCCAGCAATGATTTCTGGAGATTTGGATGATGTGTTACTAAATGGTTTTGAAAATAAAGGAATATATTTTATAAATTGAGAAAAAATTACAAATAAAACGAATATTGCTATTGCACAAACAGAAAAAAATAATTTTTTTGATAGAATAAACGAAGCTAAGTTGAAAAACTATAATTTTATAGTTATTATAGATGAAGAGCACAATAATAACACAATAAAAGCTAATTTTATTATTGAATCAATTTCTCCAAAAAGTGAAATTAGAGTTTCAGCAACGCCTATAAAAAAATCAAATAATTATCAAGAAATAATTATTAGTGAAAGTGATGTTATTGAAGAAGGATTAATAACAAAAGGAATTTTTATAAATAAAGATCTTGAAAAAAATAAAGGCAATAATATATCTTTTGAAACAAAATATTTAATTGAAAATTCAAATCAAATAAGAAAAAATATAATTACAGAATATCAAAAAATAAATCTTGACATTAATCCATTAGTGTTAATACAATTTCCTAATTTAAATGATAATTTAATTTCACAAGTAGAAGAAATTTTAAATAACTTAGGTTTTAATTATGAAAATGGAAAAGTAGCTTCTTGATTTTCAGAAACAGATTTAGAAACCGAAGGAACTAAGAAAATAAAAAAACTTAGTAAAATCAATTTAGTTCCTGATGAAATAGTTAAAAATAATAATGAAGTTTCTTTTTTATTATTCAAGCAAGCAATAGCAACAGGTTGAGACTGTCCAAGGGCAAAAATTTTAGTTAAATTGCGTGATAATATGAGTGAAAAATTTGAAATTCAAACACTTGGACGAATTAGAAGAATGCCAGAAGTCCATCATTATAATAATGAAATATTAGATTATTCCTATTTATTTACATATGATGAAAAGTTTAAGAATGAAGCTATTTTATTAGGTGGATTTGAAGCTGAAAAATTATTTTTAAGAGAAGGTGCAAAGGATATTACATTATTAAAACAAATTCCAAACAAAAATTATGCTTACAATGAAAATAAAACATTATTAGAAGAAATCAGAGAGTATTTCTTAATAAAATATAACCTTAAAATCAATGAATTTGAAAAAAATAAAGAAATTTTAAAACAAAATGGTTTTATAATAAATGAAAAAATAATTACAAGTTTTCTACAAGGAAAGATTAATAATTTACAGGAAAATCCTTTTGAAAATGTTAGTGAACATACTAATGAAGTAGATGTAAGCACAAGTAATCATGGAAGAATTTTAATGAAAAGTATAGATCAATTAAAAAACCCTCTTAATCTTTCCTATGAAGATTTAAAAGAAACTATTTTGCATAAGTTATTTAAAAAATCTTCATTATTTAGGTTAAAAAGCAAAAAAGATAAAAAAATATTATCTTTAAATAATAAAGAATTCTATTCATTTATAATTAATAATTTTGAGAAATTACTGGAAATATTCAAAAGATTTGAAGAAACTAAAATATTACAAAATTCCCTTTTAGAAGTTAAAGAAGTGGAATTCAAAATCCCTAAAGAAGAATATTATTCATTTATAAACTATGAAAAAGAAAATAAAATATTAACAACAAATGTTTATAAAAATTATTCATTAGCTATGATTGATAGTGAAAAACTGCGTTCAAGAGCAGAAATGAATTTTGAAATTTGGTGTGAAAATAATCAAAATTTTATAAAAGATGTTTATAGAGTAGGAAATAAAGGTTATTCTAATTTTTCAATAATTTATTATAATTCACTTCATAAGAAAAAATTTTTACATATTGATTATATAATCAGAACTCAAAACCAAAATATTTACTTAATAAAAATAGAAAAAGATAATTTTAATAAAGAAGAAGATACAAAAGCAATGTTTAATCAATTAAAAAGATATTGTTTAAAAAATAAATATAATTTTGCTTTCATAAAGGAAAAACATTATAAAAACGATTTCAAACTTTTTATTAATAATACTATTTATTCTAGTAATATTAATGATGAATCTTGAATTGAAATTGAAAAAATGATAGAAAAAAATAGATAGTTTTGCTATCTATTTTTTATAATTTTAAATCAGCAAATGTGTATCTTATGGGTTTTCCGCCTAAATTATCTAGAAAAATTTCTAGAGAAATTGCTGAAGAATTGGAGTTTAAACCTCTTGATTCTTTTTCTTTTACATATTTTTGAATATCAAAATTAGATTTATTATTTTTCACATTTCATTTTTTAATTTTATCTGCTCATAAAATAAAATTCATTTTGTTAGATGTGTTATTTTTGTTTTCATCAAATTCTTTGGTTAATTCCATTTCAAAAAGTAATCCATCATAGTTTACAAAATAAAATTTGAAATCTTGCTGATAATCTTCGGCTTCTTCTTCTAACTCTTCTTTTGTTAAATTTAAGTTATCTTGAGTTTTTAAAATAGCAAAGTCTAAAATTTTATTATCTTTTGATATATAAAATAAAGGATTAGTTAGTAAGTTTTCTCTAGATTTTTCTGTTTGCTCTTCTTTAGTACCAGCAAACAAATTTGTTGTATCAGCTAGTTGAATAAAAACTATTTTATTTAGATTAAATAGGAAAAACAACCAATTTTTACTAGTTAATTCTTTTATTTTAGCAAGAGATTGACTATAAGGCAATGCTTTTTTTGAAATAAAACCATCATCAGTATTATTTTGAATAGTTGTATAATAGTATAATCAATTTTTAATATCTAAAAATGTTGTTTTAATATCTAATTCTTTTTGTTCCTTTATAAATTGATTCTTTTTATCTTCAGAATCGAATGTAACATTTAGAATATTTGTAATAAAGTCAGAATTTATAAATTCATTTCATTCTTTATCTTCTTTTTCGTTTTCCTGTATTTTTAGCTGATTAATTTGATTTTGTTGACTATTATTATTTAAATTACAAGAAGACAAAAATAAAGGAAAAACGGTTAAAAAAGGAAATATTTTTTTAATTTTCATTTAGATCCTTTCATATAATTAACATTTCTGCAGGTTGTCCATATCTAAACTTTTTAATTAAATCATTTTCAAAAGCTTGATAATGTTGAAAACTATCGTGATAAATAGCATTATGAAAAATAGTTGTGATAGCATTTATCGATATATTATCTGTTTTAGAATTGGCAAAATAGAAAATAAAAGGGTTGAATTCGAGTGTTGTTCCACTATCTTTTAAACTTATTTTAATATTGAAAATTTGATTATTTCTTTTGATATATAAATCTTTATAAGAATTACTTAATGCAGTAGTATCCCCTTCTTTAATTTCATTTAATAAATTATTAGAAAAGTAAGAGTCACTATAGCTATCTAAATCTTCTAAACTTTCTAAATATTCTTTTGATGGAGATAATTTATTACCATTTTTATCTACTTTATTAGTTATTGGTAGAGTAAATCAATTGCTAAATACAGCTTTAAATTTAGTTAAATTTTTTAAAACAAAATATCAATTTTGAGACAAGAAATTTTTATATTGTAAATAAATAGGATTTTTTTTAAAATCAAAAGAAGAAGATTTTTTTATTTCTTTAGCAAAGTTTTTGAATCCTTCTTCTATTTGTTTTTCTTTTTCTTGTTGATTTTTAATAAATTTATTTATCATATCTTCATCTTTATTAAATTGAATATTTAGAATTAAAGATAAAATATTATCTGTATTTTTTTCTTCAATAGTTTTTCCTTTATCAATAATATCTAAAGAAGGATTAATGAATTTTTTAAAATCATTATCAATATAAAATTTATCATTTGTCTCTTGATTATCATTTTCTTCTTTTTTATTGTTAATAAAAGAAGAATTTATATTTTTTAATAAATATTTTTTTAAAGAAAATTCCTTTTCAAGTGCTTTAAAAACTAAAAAATCTAAATTTAAAAAAGTAGTAGAATTTGAAATATTTAGGTTATTTAAATTAGAATATTTCTCTTCAATTTTTTTGTAACCTTCAAGTTTTCTTTGGTTTTTTTCTTCTTCAGTTACATCTTCTTCATCTTCGAGTTCATATTCTAAGTCTTCGTCAAAATCTTTTTTATCTTTTTCTATTTTTTCTTTGATAATTTCTTCTTGTTTGCTTTCGAATTTATTTGCAAACAACTCAATATCTTCTTTTGTTATATTTTCTTTATTTATCTCATATATTTGACTATCTAATCTAAATTTAAATATGTTGTTTTTATAAACAAATTTTTGCAATCTTATAACTTTATTTTTGTCAATAACAATATAAAAAATATCTTTCGATGCTAAAATATTGTCTTCTAATTGTTTATGTACTTTTATAAAAAAATCAATGGATTTTCCTTTCAAATTTAAAAAATTTAAAGAATCAGTTTTAAAATATTCATCTTCTTTTTGTGAATAGAAATTAGAAGTAAATCTATTAACATCGTAAGGATAATGTAAAAATTCTAAGAGATCTAAATTTTTTAAAATTCAATATCAATTGTTGTTTAAATTTTCTTCTAAAATAGATTTTCCTATTTTGACAACTGCTTCATTAGAATTACCGCCTTGAGCTTGATTTGGTCTAAGTGGATTATAAACAAATAAAGAAAATTTTAAATCTTCTAATTTTTTATCACTTATGTTTTCTTGTTCAAGAATGTAATTATTTATTTTTTCTAAATTATTTTCAAAAATATCTTTTAATAAAAGATCAATTTCTTTGTTGGAATAAAAATTTTTTTTATTTTGTACATTTGTTTGATTATGAAAATTTGATTTTGCTTCATTACACGAAACAAAAGAATAAAAAGGCGAAAATAAAACTAAAAAAGGTAGAAATAATCTTACTTTTTTATTTTTCATTTTTATTATCTTTCTACTTATAAACTTAGAATAACTATTAATAATTATAACTTATTTATAAAAAAGCAATAAAAAAATTCCCTAAGGAATAATTTAAATCCGCTGTATAAATAATAGTTATTCTAAGTTGTTGTTAATGTGTTTATTTATTGTTATTTAATTATTTATACTAAAAAATTATACTATTTTTTGGAAAATAATCAATTAAATTGTATAATTTTATGAGTTATTCAGTTGTTGTGTAGAAAGAAATATGAATAAAAATTACTTTTTATTTATAAATAAATTACTTTTAAAGAAAAAAAGCACAATTATTATTCCTGTAATTAATTTATTAATGATTATATTAACTTTAATTTTAAATTTCACTCTTGCTAAAAGTATAGAGAACTTTTTGATTATTTTTTATATCAATATTTTAATTAATGGGATTTTATCTAGTCTCTATGGTTCTATAAAAGGACTAAATATTTTTAAAGATTTACAAAGCGAAGGAATAGAAATAATTGTTTTTTCAAAAAGCATTACAAGACATAAAATAGTTTTTACTAAACTTATAAACTTTGCTTTTTGATCAATGTTATGATCCTTTGTTTCTTATTGAATTTTATCTACAACTCTGTTTTTAAATTTAAATTTCATTAATAGTTTAAATATACCTTTTTTATGAATTTTCTTAAGTCCTCTTTTTATTTATCTATTTTTTGGATTGATATCTATTTTAATTTCATCTAGATTTTCATCAAAAATATCAATAGCATTTCCTTTATTATTCTTTATGCCTTTTACAACTTTAGGGAGTATAATTTCTATATTTTCAACTTCTAGTGAAAACAAATTTGGAGAATATTTAAATATTAATTACCCAAATTATGATTCTGGAAAGTTGCTTGATGTTGAAAAATTTTATTTAAACAATAATAAAGATGAGTTATACATAATTCCTAAAAATGTGGATAATAAAAGTTTTTCACAAAGAGAAAAAGAATTTTTAGAATTAGCAAAGCAAAAATCTAAAAATTCATCAACTTTATGACAAGCATACTCATTACTTTCACTACCTTATCAATTTCTTGATATTTATAATAATAAAGATAAAGATGCTCTTTCTTATGTTTCTAAGAGTCAAATTAATAATTTAGAAAATTATTTAAATTATAAAAATTTAGATTCTGGAGAATACAATTACAAGTTAGAATTAAATAATAACAACTTATTAAAAGTTGCTATACAAGATGATGATAGTTTATTAGAAACAAAATATTCTTATTTAGTTCCTGGTGCATTAAAAAATAGTTCTCATTTTGAGAATGTAAAAAATAGAGAAATAATTTATTCAAGAGAAAATGCTTCCAATTTTGAAGTCTCATTTCCTGAAGATGATAAGATAGTTGCAGTTCCTGAAGATTTAGTTGGAAAACTAAAATGAGAAATAATTGAAGAAGTTTTAAAATCTGCTATTTTTGACAAATATGCCTATAAAACCTTTATAAAAGTTAAAAATTATAATAAAAATGATCTTTTAAAATACTTCGAAAATATACTTTCAAGTAATATTAATAACACTAACGATGATAATTTTTCAAAAGTTATTGATAATAATACAGAATTATTAAAAGAGATTATTGACACAAATAAAATTAAAAATTTAACTGAAAAGAAAATTTATTTTATCACTTCACTACTTTATTATGCTTACTTTCATCCTGAATTCAATAAAGTTATTTTAACTTTACTTGAAAAAGAAAATGATGGCAAAAAATATTATAATCCTGACAAATTTGAAATTTCTTTTGATAATAAGAAATATTTTATTGGTGGATATTCTACTTACAGTCCTATTCAACAAATAAAAAATGATAAAATCATTTATCGTTTTAGTTTAGAAGAAAGTAATAATTTCTTATTTCAACCTGTTGATGAAGTATATTCATACAAAGCAACAAATAGAATTGTTTATAATAAAAATATTAATTTAGTAATATGATCTTTAGTTGTAACTATTCTTGCTTTTTCAAGTTATGTAGTGTATAAAAGAAAGGATTATAAATAATGAATAATAATATTTTAGAAATAAAAAATTTAACAAAAATTTATAATAAAACCAATTCTGGTGTTAATAGCATAACATTTAGCGTTGAAAAAGGTAGTTTTCATGCATTTATAGGGGAAAACGGTGCAGGAAAAACAACAACTATAAAAAGCATTATAGATGCTTTTAGTGGATATACAGGAGAAATCTTAATTGATAATATAATAAATACCAAAGAAGAAGCTAAATCCAAGATAGGTTATGTTCCTGAAAACGCTTTATTTCCAAAAGGATTGACAACTTATGAATATTTATTTTACTTAGCCCAATTGTCTAAAATCCCTAAAAATACAGCACAAAAGAGAATAGATTTATTTTTGCAAAAATTTAAAATCGAAGATTTGAAAAATAAAAAACCTTACGATTTTTCTTCAGGACAAAAAAAGAAAATCCTTTTAATTCAAGCACTTATAAACGAACCAGAATTACTCATTTTAGATGAGCCTGCAGCAAATTTAGATCCTTCCGCTCGTTTTGAATTATTTTCTATATTAAAAGAATTAAATCAAGAAGGAAAAACAATTTTTATTAGTTCACATATTTTAAAAGAAATAGATGAATTTACTACTTATGTTACTTTAATCCATGAAGGAAAAATTTATTATCATGGACTAAAAGAAAAAAGTTTAGAAGATATTTTTTATGAAAAAGTCATTAATAAAGAAAATTAAGTTGTTTTCAACTTCATTTATCATTACAAGTCCTATTATTTTTGTTGCAAGTTGCAATCAAAAAACAGATAATATTTCAGAACAAGAAACAGAAATTAATTTCAAAGAAGGAGAAAATTTTGTTTATAAAAAATTTTATTCTTGAAGTTACTACAAAAGTGAAGATTTTGAAAAATTCAATATTTCTATAAAAAATCCAAATCAAAAAATAAAAGAGATATTAGATTTTATTAATACTTTAAAAGCAGAAAATAAAAATGATTTAGAAATTTTTAAAGAATTAATAACTCAAAACTATATTATCACTTCAAATACAGCTTATTTTTTAGATCAAGAAAATAAAATAACAATTAAATTTGAAAGTAAAAATACTGAAAAAGTAAAAGCTTTAGCTTGAAAAATTAATTTACAAGTTAAACACATAAATCATTATGATGATAAAGGCACTTTAAAAATAATAATTTATTTTAAAAACTAGTTATAACAGGAATTAATTCCTGTTTTTATTTTTCAAAAACTTAAAAATTGTTTATTTTTTTATGAAAAAATTCATTTTTTAATAATTTTCTTGGGTTTCATATATATATATATATATAATGAAATAGCAATGAAAAAGAAGTTATCAAGAAAAAATAAATTAATAATTTTTAGTATTTTAGGTATTTCATCCGCTATTTCTATCTCAAGTTTAGTAACATATTTTGCAACTAAATATCATCATAGAATTGAAAATAAAATAACTAATGATGAATTTTCAAGAGTTGAATTTAAGGAAACTGAAAAATATACTAATATTTTAGATGAACAAGATAGTGCTGATATTAATATTTATTATTCATCTTATGGAGTGCAAACCTTTTATAACTTAATAAGAATGGCGATGTTATCTAAAAAATCAGTTATTTTTTATCATTCTAAAAATAATGTAGAAATTCAGCAGCAATTAAATACAAATGAATTGCGAAAATTTTTACAAAACGAAAGAAATACAGATGAAATTTATTTAGAAGACTCAAAAGTTATTGAAGTAAAAGGAGAAGAAAATAAGTTTTTTGAGCAAGCTTATTATCAAGCTTATTTAAATCCAACAAAAAAAGTTAATGTTTGGTTCAATTCAGATCATATTGCTTCAGCAGGAAGTTATTTTGAGAAGATTAAAAACCTTAAAAATGTTAAACTTCAAGCTATTGAGGATTCTAATGTGTTAGGTGAATATCACATTGAACATTTTTATTCGCAAGAAGAATTTAAATCTAAATACTATGATTTTTCAAAAAATGAATGAAAAACTAACTTAGGAAGTTATGATAGATTAACCCAGTATTTTAGATCAGCTGAAATGAACAACTTAAAAATTTATTGATCTGACAAAATTGTGTCTAATAAATATTCAATTTTAAATTTCAAAAATCACTTACCTTTTTTTGAAAATAACAATAATTTAAAAGACTTAATATTTACTACAAGAACTAAAGAAAATAAAAGATTTAGTTCGTTTTGATCTAAAATTACAGGTCTTGATTGAGAAAAAGAAAGAGATAAAGTTAATGAATTAAAATCTAAATTCAATAAACCAAGTTTAATAATTTTAGGTAGTGGTTATGATGAAGATTTTGATTATGTTATGACTATTATTGCTAAATTGAATTCTCAATATAATATTTTTTATAAAGGACATCCAGGAGTGAATAAAACTTCTAATGAACTTCAAAAAGCACTAAAAAGCACAAAAGAAATATCTTATTATGATTATGACCAAAAAGTAAAAAGAACACTAAATACGGCAAAAATACAGAATTTTGATATTTTAGAATCCCAAATTTCTTCTGAAGAATTAACCACTCATCACGCTAATGAAGAAAAGGGATTGTCGTTTGATAAGTGGTTTGCAACCGACTATTCAACAAGTGCACTTTTTGGATTGAAAAACAACAAAAATAATTTTGAAGATTTAATTGGATTTGTTGATTTGCTTTCAAATAAAGAAGACTTAATTTGAAACGATGAAAAGGAATTTACAACTAAATTTGAATCAATAGTTCAAAAAATAGCAACAAAAAATATTTTTGCAACTTTAAAAGAAGAATCTAAAAATAAAAATAAAAACGAACTTCAAAAAGAAGATTTTATCTTGACAACATCTACCAATTCGTTAATAACCAATTTAACCATTAAATCAATAGAAAAAGCAAATCAACAAGTAAAATTACAAATATCTTTTGAATACAATCCAAGAGAAGTAGATAATCACAATAGTTACACTGTAGAAATTGTTTACATTTAGTTCTAAAATTAATCTAACAAAAAACGATTTTGTGCTATAATTTAAAAGCAATATATGGAGATAATAACTGTATGAAAATACTTAATTTGTTATTTGAATATATTTTCCTCTATAAATTTGCATTACATTAATAAGGAGGTTCAATGAATTCTTTTAGACAAGAAAAAGAAAATATTGTTGCTGAAGTTAAAAATAACATTCAAAATTCTTCTTCATTAGTTATTGCTGAATATCGTGGATTACATGTTTCAGATTTTGAAGAATTAAGAAAAGAATTAAAATCAGCAGGTGTTAAAATTAAAGTTTATAAAAATAGACTTTTCAAAATTGCATCTAATGATTTAGGTTATTCAGAATTAGAGTCAACTTTAGTAGGTCCAAATGTTTTCGCATTTGGTGGAGATGACGCTATTGCACCAGCAAAAATAATTTCTAAATTTAGCAAAAAACACCCAGAAGTTGTTTTAAAAGGTGGAATTTACGAAAATCAAGTTATTGATGCAGCTGAAGTTCAAAAAGTTGCTTCATTACCAAGTTACGAAGAAGCTCTTACAATGCTTGCTTCATCATTGATGGGTTCATTAAGACAATTATCAGTTGGACTAAAAATGTTAGTCGATGAAAATAAATTAGTATCAGAAGGAGAAAAATAAAATGGCAAAATTAACAAAAGAAGCTTTTATTGAAGCTTTAAAAGAAATGAATATTAAAGAAGTTATGGAATTAGTAGATGCAATGAAAGAAGAATTCGGAATTGATCCATCTGCTGTTGCTGTAGCTGCTGCTCCAGCTGCTGAAGCTGCTGAAGCAAAATCAGAAGTAAACATTACATTAAAAGGTGATGGTGGACAAAAAGTTAATGTTATTAAAGTAGTTAAAGAAGTTTTAGGATTAGGATTAATGGAAGCTAAAAAATTAGTAGATTCTATTCCTGTAGTTCTAAAAGAAAACGTTAAAGTTGCTGAAGCAGAAGACATCAAAGCTAAATTAGAAGCTGCTGGTGCTGAAGTTTCATTAGGATAATAACAATAATTTAAAAAAAGAAAAATTCCTGAGCATAAACTTGGGAATTTTTTTGATAAAATTAAAATATGAAAAATATTATAGAAATAGAAAATTTACTTTATAAAAAAGAAAATAAAAACATTTTACAAATAGAATCTTTATCTATTCCAGAAAAGAAAATCATTTCTATAGTAGGACCTTCTGGTGCTGGTAAAACAACTTTATTAAATTTGCTGTCACAATTAGAAAATCAATTTAGTGGAAATATTAAATTTTTAAATAATTTAAAATTAGAACAAATAGGATATATTTTACAAGAAAATGTTTTATATGAGCATTTATCAGTTTTTCACAACATTTATTTAAGTGCTAAAAATTCATTAAATTGAAAAAAAGAAAAAAGAATTAAATTTTTAGAAAATTTTTTCAAGCATAGTAATCAACAAATTGAAAACCAATTATCTAAAAAAATAAAGAAATATACAGAAAATATTTCTTTTAAAAAGGAAAAATGGTTATTTTGATCCCTATGATGAAAATTCTTGTTTTTAACTTTAAAATACGATAAAAAGCAAATAAAAAAAATATGAAATTTTTTATTTTTTATAAAAAAAACTTTTAAAAAAGATCTAAAAGTTATTGCAGAAAAACTTGAAATTAACACTTTAATAAAACAAGAAGCAAACAAACTTTCAGGCGGTCAAAAACAAAGAGTAGCAATTGCAAAAGCATTAATTAAAAACAATAAACTTTTGTTACTGGATGAACCTTTTTCAGCTCTAGATATTAAAATTAAAGAAAAAACTTTAGAATGAGTTATTAAATTAAAACAAGAATTTGATTTATCAATAATTTTAATAACCCACGATCAAGCAGATGCACTCAAAATAAGTGATTATATTTTAGTTTTAAATAACGGAAAAATAGAACAATTTGACTTAACAGAAAATATATTAAATAAACCTAATAATTATTTTGTAGCAGATTTTTTTAATTATCCAAAACTTAATTTATTAAGAAAAACAGAGCAAAACTCTTTTTATGTAAGAGCAAAAGATGTAGTAATTACTAAAAGTCAAGAAAAATCAGAATTTAAAATCATCGATAAACAGATAGTTGGAAATTTTATTATTTATAAGGTAGCAAGTGAAAATAATGTTTTAACTTCTATTTCGATTGATGAGTCATTGGAAATAAATGATTTTGTTAAAGTTGATATTAATAATGAAAAAATTTTGGAGTTTTCAAATGAAAAAAAATAACATAGAAATGACAAAAATAAAGAAAAAAACAGTAAAAATAACAAAAATATTTTTATTAATTTTACCTTTACTCATTTTGCTGTTTCTATTTTATATTTATCCAATTATAAAATCTACTTATGAATCATTTATTGTTTTTCCAAGTTCGACAAAAAAAACAATATTTATTTATGGACTCAATAATTTTAATAATGTAATAAACGATTCTAATTTTAAAATTGCCATTGAAAATTCTACCTTTTTATTTTTTGTCCCAACATTTATATCTTTATTTTTATCTATTTTTATTGCTTATATGTTGAGTACAATTTCAATGAAAAAAACACAAAATTTATTTTTAAAACTTATTTATTCGCAATTTTTTATTTCTTATTTTGCTGTAGGAATTGCTTTTTTATTGCTTTTTGGAGAACAGAACTTATTTTTTAAAATCTTTAATTCCAATGCTAGTTTTACTCACGGAAATAATAAATTAAATATAAAATTATATCTTTTCATTTTTCAAGTTTGAAGATCACTTTCCTTTAATATAGTTATATTTACTTTTATTTTTATTTCAATAAATAAAAAATATTATAAAGTTATGATTTTAGATAATTTAAATTTTTGAGATAAAATGAAATATTTATATTTCAAAGAATTTCAAAAACACTTATTAATTATTATATATACAAATTTAGTTTTTTCTGCTCTTTTATATCCAGGAGCAATTATGGAAGAAGATAAAATAGAAGAACTACAAGCTCATACATTATCTAGTTATGTTTTGAGCTTAATTCAACCAATAAATGGAACTTTGGAAATAGACATTAATAAGGCATATGCTGCAAGTATTTTATCTCTATTTTATTTATTATTTTTATTTTTAATCACTTACATATTTTTCTTTTTAGTGCGTTTTTTCTTTATAAAAATCAAAAAAGGAGAAAAATATGATTAAAAAAATTACCAAAGAAATTATTAAAATTTTAATCTTGTTATTTATTTTATTATTAATTTTATTTCCTTTATATATATTATTAATCACTTCATTAAAAAGTAATTATTCCACTTCTAATAATAATTATTCATTAATTTTAAAAGAGTTTGAATGATCGAATTTTAATTTTTTCAAAAATTCAATATTTTGAAAAGCAGTTTTTTTATCAATGTCAAGTTCTTTACTGCTTATATGTTTAAGAGTGGTTTTTTATACATTATTTATAGTTGGTTTATCTAAAATTAATCAAAAAATAAAAAAAGCAATTTTACTTTTTATTATGTTTTTTTCTTTTATTCCAGAATTTTCTATTTATCTTTCATTAAGAGAAATATTATCCAATTTTCATATAATAAATAATTTATCAGTTTTTTCAATTGTTTCTAATTCTATATTTTCTTATTTTTTTATTTATAATCTATTAATTAATTTTGAAAAAACAAAAAATCAATATTGAAAAGTTATTAAATTAGATAATTTAAATATATTTCAAAAAATCTATTTAGTTTATTGAAAAGAAATGAGAAATTATTATATATTATTAATTATTTTTAGTTTTATTTCATCGTGAAATGATTATCTATGACCAAATTTTTTATTATCTAGCACAGACTCTAAAACTGTTGGTATTTGATTTAGACAAATAGGTGAAACTCCTTCAGGGGGATATTTTTTAAATATTCAAGCAGCCGGTTCTTTGGTTGTTATATTATTGCCTTTAGGAATTTATTTTACTTTTTCCCAAAAAATTATCAAATTTTAATTTTTTCACCTTTTATTTTAAAAAAGTATTAAAATTAAAATACTATAAAATTATTTTTTAGGAGAACAATGAATAAGAAAATATTAAAAAGTTTTTTTTCAATTACAACACTAGCAAGTGTGATTTCACTTGCAAGTTGTAATAATCAAAATCAAACAACAATTGAAAAAAAATACGAAACTAAAAAGGCACAAGATAATAAAATAGTTTTTGCAACAGCTCAAAGCAAAGTTTATCCTTTAATGATTGCAATGCAAGAACTAGTTCCTTTATACAATGAAGTTATGAAAGATAATCCTGATTTTCTTCCTATAGAACTACAGTTATCGGATAAAAGCGGAGCAAATAGCGAACTTGAATTAGCTGCTAATGAAGCAAAATATATTAAAGAAGATAGTGAAAAATTAGCTAACTTAATATTAGGAAACCAAAGTGGAGCATTTTTAGTTAATCAATATGGTAAATTATTAGAAACAAAAGATATTTTACCTAATTCATCTTTTATTAGTAAAATTTTAAAAACACATACAAAATTAGTTGGAGAAAACATCAAGGATGATACTAAAATCTTTAATTTACCTTTTGATTTAAGTGATATAGATGCTTTTTCTATTAACATAGACTTACTTGGTAAAATTTTTGAATTGTTAGAACAAAACAATGCACAAATAGATAAAAATAGTGAAGTTTATAAATACATTCAACAAAATAAAGGAAATGGAAGAAACATTCCAGAAGATTCAATAATAAATTTCATAAAAGTAAAAGCAAATAATAATATTAACAATATTGTAGTTAATGATGAAACATTTAACAATATTACTAAAATTTTTGAATTTGCTAGATTAGTACATAATTCCTTTGAAATTGACCAAGACAAAGCCACTAAATTTGGTAAAGATATAAGAGATTTAGCAATATTTTCTATCGATTATCAAGAAGATACATTTTTTAAAGTATTAAATAATAAACTTAAAGGTAAAAAACTTTGAACTTTAAAAGAATCTAAAAATCCTTATGATTTATCAGAAATAGATTATGCAATTGCTAACGACACAGAAATTCAAAGAATTTTTAAAGAAACATTTGATGAATTTGTGCAAAAAAACAGCAAATTAGAAATAAATAAAGCAAACACTACAACAAAAAAACCTGTATTTTATGATGTAAAATATGAAAACAATAAAAACGAATGAGCTTCTTGAGACATAAGAGAATACAAAACAGTTTTTGCTTTTGCAGCAGCTGTTGGTTATGAACAATCTATAGATAGTCCTACAAGTAGAGCATTTTTTGCAAAAAATAATAAAGAGATATCAGATAAATTTACAAGTGATTTAGATGTTTGATTAAGACCACAAGTTACAAAAAATTTACCAAGTGATAATTACTCATCTTACTTTGAAGGAGGTTCAAGTTTAATTCCTATTTCTGTTGATAATGGTGGAAAAGAAGATAAAGCAACAAAATTATTTTTAAAATGATTATATTCCGGAGAAGTTGATTATCGTGGTAAAAAGATTAAAGTAAGTGATTTAATTTCACAAAAATCATCTTATATTATTCCATTAAAAGAAAAATTAAATACAGAATCTGCAAATTGATATGACCATCAAATTGAATCTTTATCAACACAAAGTAATGAAAACGGAACAAAAATAGATACTCTAAGCAAAAAAACAACTAAAACACCAGAAGAAGAAAAAGAAATTGAAAATTTACGTAAAGAAAACGCAAAAATAGAAACAGAAATAAATTACGTAAAAGCAGCTAAAATTTCATACGAAAGTTTAAAAAACTTCGTAGATAAAGAACAAGAAGACAATGTCTTTTTACCAATAGATCAAAAATCTTCAAAAATTATTAAAGAAATTCAAACAATGCTTTTAAATTCTACTTTAAAAGAAAATTCAACTAAAATTTCTGGAGAAGCAGCATTAAATAAAATTTTAGAAATAATAAGATCAAAAGAATAGGAAAGAATGAATTCAAAAGACAGAAAATATTACAATGAAGTACATTATTTTATAGATAAAATCAATAAAAAAGTAATTTTAGAAAAAAGTTTTCACGAACAACTTTTAAAAAACAAAGGAACTTGAAACGGATTTAAAAAAATAGGTGGTTCGTCAATTGGCGATGTATTAGAACTTGATCAATTTAAATCTCAATTTCTAGCTTTTATAAGAATGTCTAAATTAGATATGCCTATTTTAGATACTAAATACATAGATGCCGGAGTAGCAATCGAACCTAAAGTTATTGATGTCATAAGAAAAATGACACAAAAAGAAGTGGAAGTTTTTCCACCTGAAAAATATTCATATGACTATTTTAAAGGTAAA
This sequence comes from Mycoplasma sp. AC157, assembly GCF_054343415.1. NCBI lineage: Bacteria > Bacillati > Mycoplasmatota > Mollicutes > Mycoplasmatales > Mycoplasmataceae > Mycoplasma > Mycoplasma sp. AC157. The sequence continues at coordinate 60,125 of NZ_JBTGVE010000003.1, forward strand.
GACGATATTATCGGTGGAATTCCTGATGGATACATCAAAGATTTAAATATGATTTTAGAAATTAAAACAACTCAAAGCAAAAATTTCGATAAATGAGAAAAAGGTGATTTACCTTCTGCTTATTTAAAACAAGCACAACTTTATTCTTATTTAATGGGTTGTGATACTTTTGCAATAGTAGCAACATTTTTAGAACAAGAAGATTATTTAGATCCAGAAAATTATCCAATTGAAAAAAGAAAAATAATAACTTATAAATATAAAACAAATGTACCACAAATCGAAGATGACATTGTTAAAATAAAGGAATGATATAATTTTTACACAACAAAAGGATATTCACCACAATACAATGAAAGAACTGATGGAGAGTTATTAGAATATCTTGAATGTAGAAATGAAGAAGAATGGATAAAATTAATAGATAAGTGAACTTTACAAGGGAAAATTAAAGTAAAATAGTGGAAAAAGATTTTATAACTTTTAATCATTTTTATAAATACAAAACTTGTCAAAAATATTTTATTTGAAATAAAATTGATACTCAAAAAAATGACTTTGATATTGATGAAGAAGAACAATCAGAAAAATTTTGAGATGCTGTTAATTTTAGTGAATTACTTAATGAAGAAAATTTAAATTATGTTTCTACCAGAGCATCTGTTTTTACTTCATTAGAAAGAGAATTTGAAAATTTTATACAGCAAAAATACGGAATAAATAATGTTTATGTAGTTAAATCAAAAAACAGTGAAGAAGCAATAATTGAAACAGAAAACATATTAAAAAATAACAAATATAAAGTAATTTTATATCCAGTTTTTAAATATGAAAATGCAATTGCAAAACCAACATTAATTGATTTAAAAAATAAAAAAATTTCTATTTTAAAACTTTCTACATCTACCAAAAGAAAAGATATTCTGCGTCCTTTTTGAGACTTTTGAATAACAAACAAAATTGTTAAACTTGAAAATATTTCTTTGTTTTTGTTAAATTTAAGTGAAGAAAGCAAAAAAAATGAAAAAGATTTTTCTGAAGTATTTTATTTAAATATAAACAAAACCAAAAAAAGTTTGTCTAAATCAATGGAAAAAGAATTAAATAATGATTTGTTTTTTTATAAAACAATTATATATCAGCAAGGATTAACTCCCCAAGAATATGATTCTATGATAAAAGGAGAATTTGTTCCTGAAAATAATATTTATGCAATGATTTCTTCAAGAACATTACCTATAAATTCAAAAAAGAATGAATATTATGATTTTGAAACTATCGAAGAAATTATTGAAAATATAAATGAAGCTAAGTCTATTAATGATTTTGATAATTTAACAATTGAAGATAATTCGCTTTTTGGTACAAATTCAGATTTTAATGATATTTTGTCTTTAAAAGAACCAACTATATTCGGTTATAGCGGTAATATTTTAAAAAAAGAAAAAATTATTTCTTTAATTGAAAATAAAAATATAGCAAGTATAAAAACTCAATTAAACGATAATTTCCTTTATTCTCAAATAAATTCACAAGATATTAAAATTTTTAAATCTGCAGAATTAGAAAATATAATTGATATTTTAAATGATAAAAATAAAAGAATTGTGTGATATGACTTTGAAGGTTTTTCTTTACCTTATCCACCTATGAATGGAGTTTTACCATATCAGCAATTAGTTTTTCAACTTTCTATCAAAGAAACATTAGGTAATAAAATTATTTCTAATAATTTTGAAAATGAAAATGTTGTTTATGATCCACAAAAATTAACAATTAAAACTTTTGAAGAAATTATTACTAAAATATATTCTAATAAAGCTGATTATTTTGTTGTTTTTAATAAAGGTTATGAATTAACCAGAATTAAAGAAATGCTAAAACTAATAGAAAAAGAAGATTTACAAATGCATCAAAAATTAAGTAATTATTTTGCTCATATTGTCAAAAACACTATTGATTTAGCAGATTTTTTTAGCGGTTATTCAGAAACAAGAAAAAACCTGCCTTTTATTTTTATTCCAGAGTTAAAAGGTTTTTATAGTATTAAAAAGATAGAAAAATATATAACAAAACACAATATTAAATTAGAGCATTTAATAACTCCTTATGTAGAACTAGAAATTCAAAACGGATTAAGTGCCATGAACAAAGCTATAGCTCGTTACATTGGTTTTATCGGTGATAAAGAATGGCAAGAAATTAAAAAAGATTTAAAAAAATATTGTGAAAACGACGTAATGGCAATGATAATGGTAAAAGATTTTATAAATTTTTTAATCAAAGAAAAAACTCAAAAAAGCAAAAAATAGTTAAAAAAATGCTTCTTTGAGTTTTTTTCTTCAATTTTAGTAAATTTAATTTTTTTGATATACTAAAAATTTATTTGTATACTTGCCAAAATAATAGTAAAATGAAAAATATATAAAACTAACTAAAGGAGATTTTATGAAAAAGAAAATCAAGATTAGTAAAAAGAAAATTTCTCTAATTTCATTAGCAGCATTATTGACTACAAGTGCAATCTTAATACCATCTATTTTAATACCCACATTACATAAAAAAGATAATATAAATAACAGTACTTTAGAAAGTAATGAAAATGGTTCTGCAAACAATAACACTAATACCGAAAATAAAGGAAATACAGTAATTTCTGAAAATCAAAAAACTAATATGACTAATAGAAATAATCATAATAATATTAATGAAACAGTAAATCAACAGAATGATAAAGAGATTAGTAATTCTAATAATACTGATAATTCAAATGCAAAAAATTCTAAATTATCACTTTCAGAATTCAAAACTTTTATTAATCAATTTAATAATGATTGATCAAATATAACTAAAGGAAAATCAGATTATAAATATCAATCTATAATTGATTTAAAAACAAAGATAGATCAAGAAATTAAAGATTTAGAACAAAAAGGAGAAGATTTTGATTATAACGATGCAAAAGTTAAGTATGAACAAGAATTAAAATCTTTACCAAAGAAAATTTACAAAATTGAAGATATTACTGTTATTAATATAGAAAAAGCAAATTTAGTTCAAAAAACTAATAGCATGTTTGTTTTATCTTTAGATGTTAATGTTGTAAACTTAAAAACCAATGAAAATAGAGATTTGCTTTTATTAACTAATGATGAGCAAGTAACAACAAAAATTAAAAAGATAGATTTTAATACTTGATCAAAATTTGAAGATCAAGGTACACAAAAAATTGAATTTGTTATTGATTATGAAATTCCAAGAACAATCACTTTAACAAATTTAAAATTAGGAACACAAAATAATGATTTAATAATTAATCTTCCAAATTCTTTAAATAAATCTATAACATTCCAAAGTTTAGAGTCAATTGCTAAAAATTGACAAAAAGAATATGAACCACAAACTAATAAATATAAATTTTGATTTGAAATTTTCAATAATTTAACTTTAGGAAACAAAGCTAATAAAGTGACTTTTGAAACTTCAAATGGAAATGTACAAGCAGATTTTGTTTCAGAAGTATTAAATGAAAATGCTCATAAATATACGATAACAATAGATGGTCAAGGAAATGGCGAAGAGGATTATTTAGTAAATAAAATGAAATTTGGAAATCAAACTCTTAGAACATTTACTTACAACGAAACAACATTAGCTCATATTAGAGATTGATATTACATCAAAAAACAACCACTAAGGGTAATAAATCTTGCTTTAAAACCAAGTGATTCTAGTAATAGTTTATTATTAAGTTTCTTTTGAGAAACTAAAGACATACAACCTAAAACTAATGGTGAATATAAAGGGGTTGTTAAGTTAGAGAAGATTTCTAATGGAAAAGTTATCAAAACAGAAACAAGAACTTTTAACATTAGTTCAACTTCTGATGGAGCAGCATTTATTTTAAGAAACCTAGATAGAAATACAACTTATAGACTTGTTGAACTAAGAATTGATAATCATAGACAAACTTTAGATAAATGACAATATCCCGAGTTTCCCAGTTAATAGCAAAAAAGACAAAATCAACCATTTTTTTGGTTGATTTTATTGTTTTTGTTTTTTCT
>NZ_JBTGVE010000004.1:0-56347 GCF_054343415.1 Mycoplasma sp. AC157
CCTTTTACGCCGAAGATACCAGAGATGGGAAAATAGGGAGTTGCTGCTTTTTTTTATTCCTTTTTTAATTTTATAAAAGTATTTATTGAATTTATTTGAATAAATTTATATTATTTTATGAATATATTAGATTATTATTATTATTATATAATTATTATGTAAATACAAAAATAAAGGACGGAAAAAATGAAGAAAAAATATTTCAATTTATTAATTATAAACACTATTTTTGTAGGTGAAATCTTATGCTAAAAAATAAATTATTATTTTCAGTTTCTTCACTAGTTAGCATTCCTATTTTTGCTACTTCAGTGGTTTCTTGTGCAACAACAGAAAAAGACAAAGAAAAAAATCAATATGAAAATTATAAAATTGAGTTTAATAATTTAGGTGATAAAGAAATTGTTAAATCTAATGAAACTTTTACCTTTTTAAGTAATTCAAGTGTTAGTTCAAATGAAACAAAACTTAAGGATTTTTATCTAATAAAAGATGAAAAAGATATAGATAATCTTAAACAAACTTTATTTTACTATGTTATAAATTATGAAAAAAATGATAATGTTAAAGAAATAGAACATATGAATAATTTGCTTAATTATCAAAAAGTAGCTTTTTATTTAAGCAAAATAAATTTAAAAGAAAATTTTTATGTATTAAATAACTTTGTTCATACAAAATCGTTAGATACTTTATTTAAATCACTATTTAAATCTAATGATTATAATTACAATGATTTAAATTCAAAACAAAAGGAATTTCCTTTATATTCAATTATTCAAAAAGAAAATAATGCTTTAAATTTTTATTCTACCAATCTAGAATTAAACGCTAAATTAAAAGAAAATAATGAAAGCGAACCAACAGATGAAACAGCAAATTATGTAGAACCATCTTTTAGTTACATTGCTTTTGAAGTTCCAAGAAAATTATTTAATCCAGAGCAATTGCAAACCTTAAAAATAAATAATACTTTTTTACGTTATAATGAATTTGTAAAATTTTTAAGCAAAAACACTAAACAAAAAATCAACTAATGTTGATTTTTATTTTTTTGCAATGTTAAGCGAATATTTTTCATTTCTTCAGATGAAATTTTTGGATCAGCATATTTTAGAACATCTATATTAGATAATAATCCTTCTCTTATTTCTTTCATTTGTCAATTATCGTAAATTGGTTTAGCATATAGAGAAACATCTAAATTTTGTTCTAAACCTAAACGAATTTGTCCCATTTGAAAACAATTAAAATTATTTGTTGCATATTTAGATACATCTATTTTTGATTCTAAACCAAGAAAAATCTGTTTTAGTTGCGATGCACAATAATGGTGGCAATTAAAATTATTAGTTTCAATGAAAGACTTATGATTATTAATTATAGAACTTTTGTGTTGTTCAAAATAATCAATTTCTTCCATTAATTCTTTATATTCGCTATTTGTACCTAAATAAATATTTTTGATTTCTAATAAAGTTTGTTTTAATGTGTTTCTGTTGTTTAAGATATCTAAAACCAATTTTTCCTTTTCTAAAATTGACTCTTCACTGTTATTTGAATTTTTAAAGTGATTAAAATCTCTAGTTAAAAAATCTTTATGGCAATAAAGTGTTTTAGAATAAATTTGGTCATTTTTTATAGAAATTTCACTTAAAGAAACATATGGTGGATTTTGTTTGAGATTATCTCAAAGCATAAAATAAATGTTTTTAATATCATCTAAATCTAGAAATTTGGTATCTAAATAAAGTAAATTATTTTTATCAAAAACTTTAAATAAATCTTTTTCAAAAATTTTATAAATTTGAGCAGTATCTATAAAACTATCGTGATTTAATAATCCATTATTTGCCTTTTTAATTAGATATTCACCATTAAGTTCGTGTCTGAAATTTTTATGTTTTATAGAACTGCGACATTTTAAGTAATAATATATTTCTTCCCATTCGTTATAAAAAATAATGACTGGATGTTTGTGAAAATCATCTTCTAATCTATCAAATGTTATTGATTCTTCCGGAAAAAACGGTTTCATTGTGTCAATGTGATTTTTATCTTTTTTCATTTTAATTCCTTATATTTTAATTATAGTGCTATTAATAGTAAAAAGTGAAAAAAAGAAATATTAAAACAGGAACTAAATAATTATGTTCCTGTTTTTCTCACATACAGATTGTGCTTATTTTCCAATTCAAATATAAATACTAGGAGCATTTAGTTGTATCTAATAATTTTAAATATATAAAAGAATACTATAATTAGCTAATTTTGCCACTTAACTAATTAAATCTAATTTCTATCTAATTTAATTATTAGATACCAATTAGATTTTACAAAAAAAAAAAAAAAGCAAGTTTTTGACAAAAAAACACAGGAGAATTCCTGTGTTGAAATTATTATTTGTTGTAGAACTCAACAATTAAAGCATCATTGATTTCTTGACTTAATTCTCTTCTTTCTGGTAATCTTTTTAAAGTAGCTTTAAAATCTTTATATTCAATTCATTCTGCTTTTTGTTTTAATTCAAGTGCTGCAGTAATTTGAACGTTTTTTCTTGATTTTTCTTTTAGTTCAACTACATCATTAATTGAAACTTGCATTGAAGGAATATCTGCTTTTTTTCCATTTAAAGTAAAGTGACCATGATTTACTAATTGTCTTGCTTGTCTTCTTGTTGTAGCAAATCCTGCTCTGTAAACAATATTATCTAACCTTGTTTCTAACATTTGTAAGAAGTTTGTTCCAGCAACACCTTTACGTTTTGAAGATTTAAAGAAAGTGTTTTTGAATTGTCTTTCATTTAAACCATACATAAAACGAACCTTTTGTTTTTCGTGTAAGTGTAATCCATAATCAGATAATTTAACTTTCTTTTGTCCGTGTTGTCCAGGAGCGTAAGTTCTTTTTTTACCTTTTGCAAATTCTTTACCAGTTTCTAAAATTGAAAATCCTAATCTTCTTGATTTTTTGAAAATTGGACCAGTATATCTTGACATTTTTCCTCTTTCTGCAAAAAACGTTAAGAAATAATTCCATATTATTTTTTTAAATTTAATGGTTTCGACATCCAGCAAAGTTTACTTCCAAATTTAAAACAAATTTAAAAAATATTAATATATATTATTTAGCTGTGTTTATTGCTTTAATATTTTACATCATTTTTGTATAATTTAATAGCAAATGAAGTATTTTTTATTTTTTTTATTGGGATTTTTAGTTTTATTATTGATAACTGGATTAATTATCCTTATTTTTGTTTTACAAAAAAGAAGAAAAGAAAAAGAAAGAAATAAAAAAGAACAAGTTAAAAAAAATGAAAAAAACAATTCTATAAAAAACGAAATTGATATTTTAATAAATCAAATAAAAATTTATTTTAAGCATGAGCATTTAAAAAACGAAGAAGAAAAACAAAAAGAAGTTGAATTAAAAGAAATAATTAAAAAACATAAAGATAAAAACGAAGAAGAAACTAAATTTTTAAGCAGAATTGAAAAAGCAAATATTATAAATCATTCTTATGAAGTTATAGAGTTAAAACTTAACAGTTATTTTACAGATAGAGTTCAAATATTAGAAGAACTAAAAGAAAAATATAACTATATTTTTGAAAATAATAAGTTTTTTTTAGGATACTATAATAAAATGACTCAGGATCTTCATAAAGCTAATACATTTGTTAAAAATAATGAAGACAAAATAAAATATATTCATACAAAAATTGATAAACTAATTAAAAAAATAACAAACAACAATGCTTTTATTTCTCAAAATTATTATTTAAACTATAAAAAAGAAGAAAATATCAAAAAACTAATTGAAAATAAAGAAAATATAATTCATTTATTTAAAATTTTAAATTATGTAGTTAAATTTACTAACGAAATAGACAACAATTTGACAAATATTTTTGAATCATTAAAAAATTTTTATTTTGAAAACAAAGAAGAATTTCAATTGGAAAGAGTTTTTTCTTTTGAAGAATACAAAAAGCAAGTAGAAATTCTTTTTAATAATGTCAAGAAAGCACATAAAGAAATTGATATTGAAAAAGTTAATATTAATTTAAAATTTATTTATAAATTAACATTAGAAAACAAAGAAAAAATAGAAAAAGAAAAAAGATCTAAAGAAATAGTAATAGAAAACATTTTGATTATAAAAAATAGAATAGCAAGGAAAAAAAATGAGTTACTTCTTTTCATAGAAAATAAAGAAAATACAGCATTTATACAAGCAAAAGAAGAATTAGATAATATAAATTTATTATTAGAAGATATTTTATTAAATAAAGAAACTTATCTTGAACAAATAGAAAAAATAAAAAGTATTTTTGAAAAATTCATAATTATAGATTTTAAGTTAATCGCTTTAAAAAATATTTATTTTTTTGAATTAAAAGAAAAGAATTTATTAAACAATTTTTCTTTACAAAAAGAAATAATTACTGATTTTTTGGTAAATAAACATAAAGAAAATATAAATGAAAATTTCAAAAAAGAAATATTGAATTTGTTTCTATTGATAGAAAATGAAGAAAAAAATGACCAAAAAATAATTTATATTAAAAAGTTAAATGATTTATTGACAAATAATATAGAAATATTTACTGATTTTTTATACAAAGAAATATTAAATTTTTTATATAAAAATATGAATGTTTTTAGGAGTTCTAAAAACAAACTGGATGCCAGTTTTAAAATAGCAGAAGAAATGCATAGACAAGGAAACTATCCACAAGCATTAGAAAATATAGTAAAATTTTTAGAAAAGGAAATAATATAATATGTATGATTTAATTTTAATAAGATATGGTGAATTAGTTTTAAAAGGTGGTAATAGAAAACAATTTATAAACACTTTGAAGCAAAACATAATAAAAATTACAGGGGAAATTCCAGAAGTAAGTTTTGATAGAATGTATTTACCTTATAGCGAAAAAACTTTAGCAAATTTATCTAAAGTTTTTGGTATTTCTTCTTTTTCTCCTGTAAAAAGAGTAGAAACTAATATAGAAAGCATAAAAGAAGAAGTTTTAAGACAATTTGATGATAATCTTTTAAAATTTAGATTAAATTGTCATAGAAACTGAAAAAAATTCCCTTTAAATTCACAAGAAATTATAAAAGAAGTTGCTACCGAATTATTTGCAAAAAAACAGGAAATAAAGGTAGATTTGGAAAATTTTGATCAACAAATCAATATTGAAGTTAGAGAAAAATATTCTTATGTTTTTTCTAAATTTTATAAAGGATTAGATGGTTTACCTGTTGGTATTTCTGGTAAAGTTTTACATTTAATTTCTGGAGGAATTGATTCTCCAGTTGCAGCTTTTGAAATGATGAAAAGAGGTGTGCATATTGATTTCTTGTCTTTTATAACACCACCACACACTGATGAAAAAACAGTTCAAAAAGTAGATAAAATTATTCAATTGTTATCTAATTATCAAGGTGGTTCTAAATTATTTCAAATAAACTATACAGATTTAATGAATTACATCGGTTTAGTTTCTGACCAGTCTTATAAAATAAATCTAATGCGTAGAAGTTTTTATAGAATAGCAGATATTTTAGCTAAAAAATTTGGTTACATAGCTATATCTAATGGAGAAAATTTAGGGCAAGTTGCATCTCAAACTATGGAATCAATGGATGTTATTGGTAGTCAAACAAGTTTACAAATATATAGACCATTATTAACTTTTAACAAAAATGATACTATTAAATTAGCTAACAAAATAGGTACTTATGAAATTTCTATTGAAAAAGCAAATGAAGCTTGTGAATTATTTGCTCCTAAAAAACCAGTTATAAAACCAACTTCAGAATTTGCACAAAAATATGAAGAAGAGTTATCTGAAATTAAAAAAATGGAAATAAGTGCAATTGAAAAAGAAATGATTTTGAAAAGATTTAAAACACAAAAATAAATTTTTTCAAAATTGTTTTTTTTATATAATAATAATATTATGTATAATCACAAAGAAATAGAAAAAAAATGACAAAAACACTGAGAAATTAATAATTCATTTAAAACAACAGAAAATAAAGAAAAAAAATTTTATGTTCTTGATATGTTTCCATATCCATCCGCTTCAGGTTTGCATGTTGGACATCCAGAAGGTTACACAGCAACAGATATAATAGCAAGATATAAAAGACTAAATAATTTTGATGTTCTTCATCCAATGGGATGAGATGCTTTTGGTTTACCAGCAGAGCAATATGCACTAAAAACAGGAAATCACCCTGCTTCTTTTACACAAAGTAATATTCAATCTTTTAAAAAACAGTTAAAAAGTTTAGGTTTTTCATATGACTGATCTAAAGAGGTGGATACTACTGATCCTAAATTTTACAAATGAACACAATGAATATTTAAAAAATTATATGAACATAATTTAGCAGAAATAAAAGAAGTTGATGTTAATTGGTGTGAAGAATTAGGGACCGTTCTTGCTAATGAAGAAGTGATAACTGATAACGAAGGAAATAAAGTTAGTGAAAGAGGTGGTTTTCCAGTTATTAGAAAACCAATGAAACAATGAGTTTTAAAAATTACTAATTATGCAGATAAATTGTTAGAAGGATTAAATGACTTAGAATTTTCGGATTCATTAAAAGAATTACAAAAAAATTGAATAGGAAAATCTGAAGGTCATACAATTAAGTTTCATATCGAAAATAATAGTGAAATTATAGAAGTGTTTACAACAAGAATTGATACATTATTTGGCGTTACTTTTATTGCTATTTCTCCAGAAAACAAATTAGTAGATGTGATTATTAATAATCCAAAAATAAAAGAATTTATTGACTTTACTAAAACTTTAAGTGAAAGAGATAGAGTTTCCAATAATAAAGAAAAACACGGTATTTTTACAGGTTTATATGCTATCCATCCTTTAAATAATAAGAAAATTCCAATTTGAATTGCTGACTACGTTTTAAATTCTTATGGAACGGGTGCTGTTATGGGAGTTCCTGGAGAAGACGAAAGAGACTATGATTTTGCTAAAAAATATGATTTAGAGATAATTAAAGTTGTGCAAGATAATAAATTAATTAATTCGGAAGAGTTTAATGGTTTAGAAATTTTAAAAGCAAAAGAAGAAATTTATAAATTATTAAATGAAAAGGGAATTTCTGAAAAAGAAATAAGTTACAAACTAAGAGATTGAATTTTTTCAAGACAAAGATATTGAGGTGAACCATTCCCAGTTTATTTTGATGAAGAAGATAATATTTACATAGATGAAGGAATTGTAGAATTACCATATATGCAAAATATTAAACCTTCTAAAACAGGAGAGTCTCCTTTAGCAAATAACAAAGAGTGATTATACTTTGAAAAAAATGGCAAAAAATACAGAAGAGAAACTAATACAATGCCACAGTGAGCTGGTAGTTCTTGATACTTTTTAGCTTTTATTCTTAAAAATGAAGATGGATCATATTTAAATATAGATAGTCCAGAAGCATATAAAAGATTTAAAAAATGACTTCCTGTAGATTTATACATTGGTGGTCAAGAACATGCTGTAGGACATTTAATTTATTCTAGATTTTGACACAAATTCCTTTATGATATAGGGATTTTACCTAATGATGAACCTTTCTTTAAGGTTGTAAATCAAGGAATGATTTTAGGTACAGATGGGCAAAAAATGTCTAAAAGTAGAGGAAATGTTATAAACCCAGATGATATCGTAAACGAATATGGTGCAGATACTTTAAGAGTTTATGAAATGTTTATGGGACCATTAACTGATACAAAAGAATGAAGTACAGATGCAATCCAAGGTATAAGAAGATGATTAGATAGAGTTGAAGTTATTTTAGATAAATTCGCAAATAATGATTTAATTGATGCAAATTTTGATGATTCAGAGATGATTTCTTTATGACAGGAAACTATTAAAGAAGTTACAATCGCAATTGAAAATTTAAAATTCAATATTGCTATTAGTAAACTTATGGTTTTCATAAATGGTTTATATAAAACTGAAAAAATTTCCAACAAACAAATGTTAATTGATTTTTGTATAATGCTTTCTGTTTTAGCACCACATCTTTCAGAAGAATTGTTAAGCAGATTACAAGCAAATGAAATAAGCAAGCAATCATGACCAATTTTGCAAGAGAATTTAATTTTAAATAAGAAAATTAAATTACCGATTCAAATTAATGGAAAAGTTAGAGCAGTAATAGAAAAAGAAGAAACCGATACAGAAGATTCTCTTTTTACTAAAGCTTTAAGCGAACCTAATGTAATAAAAAATATTGATAATAAAGAAATTAAAAAGAAAATCTACATAAAAGATAAAATAATAATTTTTAATGTATAGTATTTTTATAAAAAAACACAGACATAAAGTTAATTAGTCTGTGTTTTAATAATTTCTTCAATTCTCTTGTTTATTTCATAAGGTTTTTCAAAGAATAAAGCATGGCCACAATTTTTTAATCCTATAAAATTTTTATTATAATCACTAGCTATTTTAGCAACAGAAAGAAAAGGAACAAACATATCTTTGGTTCCTACTATGAATTCATAATCTTTATTAACAGAGTAAAGATTTTTAATATCTTTTTGTAAATAAGAAGGATTAATAATTTGTTTTCTTACTAAATTATTGAAAACAGCGAATTTATTTTTAGTCACAGTTAAAAAGACATTTGCTATTTTTTCTAAATTCTTTTTGTAGTTATTTTTATTTTCATAAACTAAGTTATTTGAACTTTCGTATGCTTCTTCATAGTTTTTTGGCAAAAGTCATTTATTAAGTCTTTCTTTTGATTGTTTCAAAGTTTCTTTAGCAATAGTACCTAAAATATTATAATTTATTGGAGCAGCAAGTAATGCTTTAGGAATTAAATTATTATTTAATAAGTGCAGAGCACTTGCTCCACCAAGAGAGTGACCAATTACTAAATTAAAGGAAATTCCCGTTTGTTTAACAAATTCCGCTGCAATTTCTTGATAATATTCAATGGTTATAGTTTCATTATTAGAACTCAATCCACAACCAGGAAAATCAAAAGCAACAACATCATAATTTCTATCTGTTATTTTGTAAACTTGTTGTGCAAAACTATGTGATGAATTAAAGCCATGAAGAAAAAGAACCTTTGGTTTTCCACTATTTTCTTCTATATAAAATATTTTTTCATTTTTTATTAGTATTTCTTTTTTTTGCATATAACTCCTATATCTTATTAAATTATTTTATCACATTTTATGTTTCGGATTTTAATAGATTTTATTTTTAAAATATATTATAATAAGGACAGATAATACAAGAAAATAATACTTATTGGTTTTCTAGAAAGGAAAAAAAGTGAAATTTAAAATAGTAAATAATCTATTATTAAGTTCTAGTGTTTGAATACCTGTGTTTTCAATTGTTTCTTGTCAAACTATTGAAAATAAACAAATCAATGAATTTAATAATGAAAATGAATTAGAAGAAAATGTATTTTTACTAAATTCTAACAAGATATGAAGTCCTTCAGACTTTGAAAAAAGAGAGAATGCATTTGAAATAAAAGATGGAGATTCCTTCAAAAAAGAATTACTATCTCAAATAAAAATTGAACAAGTAAAAAACAAAATAAATACAGAGTGAAATGATTTTATCAAAACATATTCAAAAATATTTAATTCAGAAACATTTAAAAAATATCATGTTGTTTACTACTCTAACTACTCTTCAGGTGAATCATTAGACACAATTAAAGTAACTTCTGAAAATCTTGATATTAATTTTATAACTTACAATATCAATACAAAAGCCGTTTATCCAAGACAATATATTATTTTTATAGAAAAAACTAAAATTCCTGTTATTAAAACTATTAATATTAATGAAATAAGAACAAGAAATAAATATTTAACTTACAAAAATAAATTACCATCAAAGCAACAAATAATTTATTTTAAATAAATAAAGCAAAAAAATTACTGCATAAAAAAATGCAGTTTTTTCTTTTTTTGTGTTATTTTTGCCTTTTTTACAAAAAAAAAAAAAAATAAATCTATAATTCTATATAAGAAAATAATATCAAAATAAATTGTGAGGAGTAAATATGAAAAAAAGATTTCCAACAATAATATTAGGAGCAACTCCTATAATGTTTTTAGCATCATGCTCTAATGAGTATAAATCCACAGAAGATTTTAAAATTGAAGCATTAAACTTGCCAGAATTTAAAAATTTAAAAGAAAAAATTAATAAGAATTTTAGCAACAATAAAAATTTGTTTTCTGATAAAAACTTTATAGATTCTTTATCTAAAAGTTTAAATTTATATGCCGATTTAAAACCCTCTTTAGAAAAAGAAGAAATAAAAAATGATATTTTTGTAATCAAAGGCTTAAAGAATTTAAAAATTTTTTTAAATTCAGAAAACTTTGACTTTTCAGAGTTAATAACAAATTTAAATAACTATATAACTATATTAAAAAAATATATAGATTCTGCAAAAAAATGCATAAAAATAATGTAGAAAACCTACAAAAAGAGATAAGTAATATTTTTTTGAATAATATTAATTCTGCTTTTGCAAACATTAAAGAAATTATTTTAAATAAAACAGAAACAAACTATAAAACATTTTCTTCTTCTGTTTTTAAAAGTGAATTATTAAACAACTTAAAGTCATTTAACAAAAACAAAGATAAAGAAAAAGAATTGAGTAAATATACATACGAAAAAGATTCTGATATTATTGACATAAATAATCAATTATTAAAATTTTTAAATAAAGAAAATTATTCTTTTGAAAACTTTAATAATGAATTCTCTACTTTAAATAATCAACTTAAACAAGTGTTAGAAAAAAAAGAAAAAATCTTCGTGTTTGATTTAGAAGATTTCAAAAATTTAATTGAGCAATTATCAAAAAATCAAGAATTTGATGTTAATTTAATTACTTTTGTAAAAAACCATATAGAAAATGTTTTTAATACTATAGAAAATGAAAATGGTTTCTTGAGTCAAATTCAACAAATAAACGGAAAAATAAAGGAAATTAGCCAAATAAAAGAAATTTATAATGATCAATTAAGCACTGAAATTAAAGAAAAAATTAATAATTTTGAAAGCATTAAAAATAATAATTTTTCTACTTTAAATTCATTAACCAATATAGAAAATACGGTTATAAATTTAATAGAAGACATAACTAATCATATAATTTCTAACAATAATCGTTCAAATGAGTTATCTTCACAAATTAATAACTTAATTGAAAAAATAAATAGCAATCAACATTTAAGTCAACAACAAAAAACCGATTTAATTTCTGGAGTAAATAAAGTTATAACAGAAGATCAACTTTCTTCTTTTGAAAAAGAACTTAAGTCAAAAAATAGTGAATTTTTAAATGAAATTAAATCTTTTTTAGATATTGTGAATGAGAATTCATCAATTAGTCAAAGTTTTAAAAATTATTTAAAAGTAGAGACATATACAAAAGAAAATTTAGAAGATTTTAATTCTTTTAAAAATGAAATAAATAGTTTTTTTGAACTGCTAAACAAAGTTAAAGAAGAGTTTTTAAAAACTAATTTAGCAATTGATGAAAATAAAATAAATGCATATGCTGTTCTTCCTTTCTTTTTAAAACAAGAAGCATTGGATTTTAGCAAGATTTATGATAATGAAAAATATAAACTTTTAGATTTTGACATAAAAGATTTACCTGCCATTAAGACAAAAATTAATGATTTTTATAGTAAGTTAAAAGAATTTAATGAACAAAATATTACAACAACTACAAATGATGAAACATCGCTTAAGTCTTCTTTATTGTCAGAAGTTCAAAAACACAACACCGTTTCCCTTTCTAAAGATCCAAATGGTTATGATGTAGAACGTTATTTACATTCTGCTTCTATAAATTTAAATAATTATAAAGTATTTATAAATGAAGGAGATGATGAAACTTTTGATTTTGATGTAGTTAATTCGGAGTTAAAAGAAGACAATAAAAACATTTTAGTATTAACACTAGATGTATTTTTGAAAAGTAATAGAAAACTAAAATCTACTATTAAAAAGGAAATTCCTTTTCAAAAGGATGTAATGCCTTTTATAAATAAAGTAGTTTTAAATAATTTAGATCAATTTTATGAAGTCGATTATGAAGCACTATCTAAACTATCTTATAGTGAATTTAATTTAATAGAAAATAAGAAAATTTTCTTCAAACCAAGAACAAAAGGGATAGAAAACTTTTTTAGTTTTGACATCACTTCTTTTGAAACATATAAAGAAAATCGTTTATATTTCCAATTTAATGTTCTATTTAACAAACAAATAATTAAGTCTAAAATTCTACCAACATTAAATCCTGTAGATTTTTTAAACACAGATGCAACTCAAAGTGAAAAAGATGCTAAAGATTTTGCTCAAATTGAAAATATACTAAAAGGAACTAAAGAGCATTTCTGAAGTTTACTAAAATTTAAACCAGGAATATTTTATACACACTCTGAGTTTTTAGCAGCAGATGCTAAAAAAGCAATGGAAGAAATTTATGACCTACCTAAATTTGGTAAATATCAAATTTTTGTTAAAGATGTTAATAATATTGATAACTATAATGGATCAGCAGACTTAATTCTTTGATATAAAATTAACGGAGAAGAAGCACCAATACAAGCATTAGGTGATTTATATAATCACCCAATTAAAATGATAAATTTTAGGTTATTTGATTTAGAAGATATAAAACCTAAAACAGGAAATAATTTAACTGAGGCAGACTTTGATGGTTTTGACCAAATTGATCAAAATGATTTAAATATTTTAAGACAATTAAATGAATCCAATATTCAACAAGTAAGAGTTAATGGGCAAATTCAAGATAATGGTAACCCTTCAAATTATTTTAGTATTATAAATGCTAAAGATTTTGTGCAGCAACAACAGTTTTATAAAGCAAGTTATCTCTTTCAAATTACAAACGGAACAAACAATAAAACAGATAACAAAGATAATTTAGCTTATATTCCTTTTGGAACAGGAAACTATTCAAAGGATGTACAACCGTTTTCTATTAGTAGTGGTGATGTAAGTAGAATTAAAAATAAATATTTCATTTACTATTATGATTTTGAACTTGTTGGTAAAAGAGGATTAAATTTCAAAATTGGTTTTATTGAAAAAGAACATCAAAATAAAAGATTTTCTACTAAACAAAAATTTTCTATGGTTAATTTTGTAAATGATTATCAACAACTTCACTATCCTGAAATTATGCTGAACAATTTAACTTTAGATGATTTGCAAATTGATAAAGAAAGACTGGCAACTAATACAGTTGGTTATTTTAATAGTCACAAAAACGAACTTAGACAAATAATTACTATAAAAAATCAAGATGGTTTTATTTCGTATAAAAACTATGATTTAGCTGTTAGTGAAATAAAAATAAACGAAATTCAACAAATTGATGAAACATCAGCTTATATAAGATTTTCTTTAGTAAAATTTGGAGTAGAAGACCCAGAATATGTAAGACCTTGAAATAAAAATGCAAATAGTTGATACAAAATCACTGGTTTTAAACCATCTTCAATAACAAATAAACGAACAGCTCCTTCATATGATGAAAGAAGAGATACAAATTCGTTAAGAACCATTTATAATTCTGAAAATGAAATCCATAGAGAAAGAACATTAGAATTATATTGAAAAGATGCACTATGATCTGTAGATAAAGAAGCAAACATTCTTTCTTGAACTCTACAACACAAGATTTTAGACCCTCTTTTTAAAAACTCATATACATCTAACAGAAAACTAAATCTAAGTTTTAATGGTGGAGCAATAAATCACGGAGATACAGAAATTACAATTTCCCCAAATCCTGCTTTCGATATAGAATTAGATTATGATGAAATTAAAGATCAAAAAATAATTAATATAGAAAAAATAGTAACAAAAAATAATACTGATTTTACTTTTAAAATCCAAGCAAGATGAATGGAAAATGAAGATATTGAATTTAGTGTATGACCTAAAAATCCTGAAATCAAAATAGTTATTGATCCAAGAGAAGAAGCAAAATCAGTAGTTCATGAGTTAAGTAATTATAACTTTTTATTTGCTGCTGGAGCCGCTACTTTAAAAGTTAAATATGATTCAACTAAACAAACTGAAGATTTTGGTTGAGAAACTAATCTCTTTGATTATTCTAAAGTGGAACCTAACACCTTTAGTCAACCAACCATTTTCTTTAATAAACCGGAATATCTTTTTGATCATAGCATTTATAATCCTAATTCTAATGTTGCTTTTAAATTCCATGAAGGTTATAAAATGAGACTAGAACCTTTAAGACTTAGAGAATATGGAAAATATAGTCAATCTGTTAGAAATGTAATAGGAAGAGCAATTGCCTATAGTCCAGGTGGAGCAATTGCCACCGCTTCTATGATAGGGAAAGTAAATGATGATCCAAATGATGGTAGATTTTATGTAATGACTAATCACCATGCTGAATCTTCTAGTATACACGATTTTTCCCTTATATCTGGCGATAATTTATTCTTTAAATCAAGTGATAAAACAATATCAGCACCTTTTTTACAAGCAAGAACTTATGCTTCAAGAGGTAGATATGGTTGAACAGATTATACAAGTACATCGGGAAATGAATCAACCACTATTTGAATAGGGATTCAACAATACAATTTAAATGGAGATCCTTTAAAAAATACAGGAAAAACTCCAGAAAGACTGGATTCATCAATAATAATTATTGATATTAATCCAGGAATTGCAAAAGCAAGAGAAGAAGGGAAATTTGATTTAGCACTTTATTTAGAAAACTGATTTAAATTAAGTAATTCAAATATTGATTATACTTGAAGATATAATGATATGAATTCACCAACAGTAAAAGACATTGTTTCTATTGGTTATCCACGCGGAAATCAAACTGCCATTCTTGATCATAGACCAATAAGCAATTATTGAAGTGGTTGAAAATGAGGGTTTATAATAGCAAATGAAACTAATTATGCACCTTTTTATTCTGGGGCGGGAGCTTCAGGAACAGGGAGATTCATAGACGATAATTCATTAGCATCATTATGAAATTCGGGAGTTGGTTTTCAATATTCTATAAGTTGAAACTATGATGGGCAAGATTATAACTATTTTGGTGTTAACTGAAAAGGAGAGCACCCTTTTGAACTTAAAAATAAACACTCTTTTGCTTCACAAATAATAAGGGCAAATGCAGTAAATCCAAATAAATACGACTTACCATGATTTATGAAAGAAATAAAGGAGAAATAGTATGAAAAAAAATAAACAAATAAAGAAATTTATACCTTTAATTACCTTATCTCCTGCATTTTTTGTATCAGCTTCTTTTGAAAATAGTGTTTCGCAAAATCACGAAAACTACAATATAAATCCTTATGTAAAAAACATTAATTATTTGGATAAAAATTATGTTTTGAGTTCCGAAATCAATTTAGTTATAGAAGATGGAATTTCTGAAAATACAGTAAATAACATTAAAAACATATTATCTGCCAAAAATTATAGTTTTACTTCTCAAAAGAAAATTATAGAAAGTAAAACCAATATTCTTATTGGAAATAAACTGAATAATGATACAACAGTGGATAATTTATTACTTTCTGAAATAAATCGAAGTAATGATATTGTTCAAAAAAATGATTCTTACATTTTAACCAGCAAAAATAATGTAATTGGTGCTTTTGGATTAAAGGAAAATTCCGAATTTTATGCATCAGAAACATTTAAACAAATTTTTAATCAACTTAAAAACAGAACAATAGAAGAATTTATTATTAAGGACTTTTCTTTAACAAAAAATAGAGGAATTATTGAAGGTTCACAAAACACAAATTGAAGCAACGAGCAAAGATTTAAATATCTTGATTATGCTAAAAAACAAAAATTAAATAAATATTTTTATTGAAACTGATTTGATAAAAAAACAAACGCAGATTGAAAATTAAAATATTCTAACAAAGAAAAAGAAGACTTTCTTGTTCCTTTTATAAACAAAAGTTTAGAAAATAATATTGAACCTGTTTTTATGTTTAATATTTTTCAGACAAACAAAGTTAGGGTTGAGTCTTTTGATAGTGATTTAGAGAATTTTAAACAAAAAGTTTTAGATTTAATAAATTTAAAAATTTCTAAATTTGGATTCATATTCAACGAAAATAGTGATATTAATTTATCTATTCAAGAAAAGTTTTTTACTAAATTTAAAGAATGATTTGATAATTTACCAGCAAAAAACAAAGAAATCTTTATTGCTTTAAATAATTTTGAAATTATAAATAATTTTGATAAAAATCAAGCAGAAAGTGTTAATAAATTAAAAGAATTTATCAACACTATTCCAAACACTTTCGAAATCATTACTAACCCAGGGAAAACTTTTAATAAAGTTAACAATCAGTTTTTAAGTGATTTTATTGAAGTTACAGGAAGAAATAAAGTTAATTTATGAAGCAATTGAATTAATTTGTCAAACAAGCAAAATAACTTAATTTTAGGTGGTGTTAAAGAGAATTTAGATATCAACTTTGATGAAACTAAAATTGATGGAGTTCTTCTCAATCCTTCTTTATTTTTTGAACATTCACAAATACCACTTTATGTTTTAAGCTCTTATTTATGAAATAACATTAAATCAGACGAAGAAAGAGAAAGATTATATAATGAATCATTCAAAAATTTAATTGGCAGTGAGATTGAATATAAAGAATTAATCGAGGTATTTAAGAATTTTAGTTCTCATTCTTTATATCAAAACATTCCAGTTCCAAATGAAATTGATGAATCACTAAACATTAAAGATAAAATATTAAATTTACAAAGCATACTTAATTCTAAAACATATACTATTGATCAAGTTAACTCGCTTAAAACTGACTTTATAGAATTAAAAAATAAGTTATTAAAACTTAAAAATTATTATTTTAAAAATTCTTTTGTAAAGGAATTTTCCCCTTGAATTGATTCTTTTTACGATTTAACTCAAGGAGTTATTTACTTACTGGATGCTTTAAATAATCTTCAAAATAATCAAGTAGGAGAATTGGGTGATAATTTATACTTAGGAAAATTTAATGTTAATAATTCAAAAGAAAATCATTCAATTGATTTTCAGAATTTTCTTGTTAAACCAGAAGTAGGAACAAAATATATTCAACCTTTTATAGAACAGGTTATTGGTTTTTTAGAAGAAGAACAAACTAAAAAATTAAATTTTTCAGAAGTAGATATTAATAAAGTTAATTTAACCTTTATTAGCAATAGAAGAGATACACCAGAAAGTGATAAAGGAAATATTTTCCTTGCTAATAATAGGGAAGAAAAATTATTTACAAATCCAGATGCCATAGTTAAAGATGACTATTTTGGTGTTGAATTTTCAGAACCAATAAAATTAAATTCTATTTATATAAAAATGGGTGGTGGAAGAGATCATTTTTTCTATTCACGTATTCAATATAAGCAAAATGATGAGGTTTGAAAGGATTTAAACGGAGAAATCTATGAAAGATTTCATGATAATATTCGACCAATAACTGTAAATAATTTAAATATAAAAAATGTAACTGGTGTAAGATTGATTGCAAATAGAAGCAATCCAGAAGCAGCTTGATTAAGAATTACTAATTTTTTAATTAATCAAAATGAAATTGCTACAAATAAATTAAATTACACCGATTTACAGGCAAATATGGAAGATTCAACAGCAGGAATTGCAGTACGTGCCGGAAGTATTGAATCAGTAAAAGACAACAATTATGCTACGCAATGAACTTTCTCAGATAGTGCAACAGGGTCTGGTAGTTCTAAAATTTCACAAGATAAAATTGTAGCCTTTAAATTTCCATCTAAAAGACTAATTACAAGAATAGAATTAGATCAAGGTCAAGAAAACGGAAGAGATAGACTTAATAATTTTAAAATTGAATATTATGATTACACAAGTTCTAGTTGAAAATTATTTGGTTCTAAAAATAATTTAGGAAATCAATTTAATCATGTTGTTCATGGTTATGCTTTTACAGATAAATTTAGATTTTATAATAATGCAACGGTTAATAGTTCTTGATGAAGAATAGCAGGACTAAGAGTTGGTTATGATGATTATGAGAAAAAACAAGAATATACAGCAAGTTTGGATAATGCAAGAATTCTTGGTAGAGAAGAAATTAGGGCCTCAGAATATAATAATTCTATAAATTATGTAGTTGATAATACAGATTACACATCAACTGTTATAGCATCAAGTGATAATAGTTTTGTAAAAAATAATGTTGGATTTAAAGTAGATTTCAAATACCCAAGAGCTATTCGTGAAATCAGTATTTTACAATCTAATAAACATAAAATACCTTCTGTAAAAATTTTAAAATTAGTTAATGACGAAACATTTGAACTTTTAAGCGATGTTAAGTTAAATGATGATTGAACCACAATTAAATTACCTGAAAACAGCGGAGTTTTCACTGGAATTAAAATTCTTTCTAATCAAGATACTACAAGTTATTGAGAAGTAAAAAGTGTGAATTTTAAATTCGATGGAATTAACACTAATGAATTTTTATTATCTAATATTGCAAATAAAGAAAATTTAACCACTTCTCATGTTGATAATCTTTATAAATTGTTTAGTATAGATAAAGAAAATTCTAAAAATCAATATCATATGAATTCTGGTGAATTTATTGGTATTGATTTAAAAGAAACTAAAACTATAAATGGTATTGATTTAGATTGAGAAAAAACTGAAAACATCAGTATTTTCCGTTCAATTGATGGAGTTAATTGATATGATTTAAATGTTGATTCAATTGCAAGTTCGCCAACTCAGGCAAGATATATTATTTTTAGAAATCAATCAGTAAATGCTTTAGATATTACTTTTAATAAGATGTTTATACAAACAGAAAAACAAACAGTTTTTGGTAAATTAATAGATACAAATATTACACCTTTAGAAAACGATAATTTTAAAGAAAATTTTGCTTTTGATGGAGATTTTACAACAGTTTCTAAAATAAGTAAAAGTTTAAGACCTAGAGACTTTTTAACTTATGATTTAGGTTCACTAATGAACATTAATTCAATTAAAATCTTTTCAGATATTAATAATATAAATTGACTAAGAAGTGCAGATATTCAAATATCACAAGATAACGCGAATTGAGAAACTGTTTATACTGTTGATGATTATGGTTCAAAATTTAGTTACAAAAAACTTTTTGATACAAATTTTGGTTTCTATGACTCTAAATATCCAAATTATAGATATTGAGGAATTAGTGATTTAGAAAATAAAAAAGCAAGATATTTAAAAATTTTCATTAATCACAATTATCCTAACAATAGAGGTTTATTTATAAATGAAATTTTAATTAATGATGGTAACGATCAAACAAATAATAACATTGCAGGTTTTAGCGGAACTAATATTGAATCTAAAAATCCAGAAACTTCTGTATTAAATCTTATTGATGAAAAATTAAGAACATACTATGAACCTAAAAATGAAAATGGTACTTTAAAATATTCATTTGCTAAAAATGAATATAACAACAAATATTTAAACATTGTTAGTGTACAAGAACCAAGTTTAGCAGAAGTGTCTGCAACTATTTATAGTGAAGAGACTCATCAAACAAAAGAAGTTGTATTAGGACATTTAGTTACTTTAAACTCAGGTTTTAACCTGCCAATAGATGATCAAAATAAAATAATTTCTTTATCAATTAAGTGAACTAATAAAAAACCAAAAATAGCGGAAATTACCTTTTTAGATAATGCACACACTAATTCAGAAACAAATAAAATAGAACTAGATAATTTAGTATTGCAAAAAAACAATAACTACAATAATTGAATTCAAGAAGATAAAGAATTGTACGACAAAGTTATTGCAAAAGGGCAATTAACTAAAGATTCAGCAAACATAAATCAAAGCACCATTGATAGCATTGTTGCAGAAATAAACAGTGTTATAGCAAGCGCGAGATTAAAAGCAGATTTAAGTCAATTATCTAATTTAATTTCAGAAAAAATTGATAATAGTAATCATCAGTATACATCACTTTCATATCAAGAATACAATAGAATTTATTCTTATATAAATAAAATCATAAGTGAAAACCAAGATATCACTCAAGAAACTTTAGAACAGTTAGTTTCTTTATATAATGAAGCAAAAATTGATTTAGAAGCTTCTATTTATCAACTAGAAGAAGCGAGAATAAATGTAAGAAAATTCCATTTTCTTTACAAAAGTGTTTACACAACAGAAAGTGTTGATAGATTAGCTACTTCTAGTGAAGCAATTAAACATCAATTAACTATTAATTTAAATGATGAAGAAAAATATAAAGAACTAAACTTAAATTTTATTGATAATTACAATAAATTAGAATATAACAAATTAGGTGAATTTAATGAAAAATACATAAATGAAATTAGACCTAATTTTGAAAATATTTTAACTAATGAATGAGTTAAATGAGAAGAATTATCTAAAGAATTACAAAGTGAATTTAATAAAAAAGATGAAATTATAATGAGCGATAATATAAATTTAAGAGATAAAGAAACTAATTTAAATTTCTTAAAAAACTTATTTGACTCTTTCAGTTTAGAAAAAGCAAAAGAATTAAAATTATTAAAAAGCGAATTAATTTTTAATGTAAAATATCAGCCTATTTATAGCGAAGAAGTTTTTAACAACATTAATAACATAATTAATAGTACTGATGAAAAAATTTCTAATAAAACTTTAGAATATAAAGAAATTTCAGGCATAAAAGCAGATTTAACAAAGTTGAAATCACAATTTGATTTTATATCTATTAATAAAAAAATTAATGATTTAAAACTAATAAATGAAATTGCTTTTTATAAAGATAAACTAAAAACATTAGATAAAAATGAAGATAATCTTCTTTCTTTTGTTAAAGAACTTGAAGATAAAAAACAAAATATATTAGAAGAAATCAACAAAACAGAAGATTTAATTTCTAAATTAAAAAATCCAATTAAACAACAAGAATTTTCAAATCAAAAAGAAGAAGCTAAATCAGAACAAGAATTAAAAGAACTTCAATTAAAAATTAATGATGAAATTAAAGAAGAAAACAAAACTAATCCTTTTTTAAAAATAGGAGTTCCAATAATATCATCTATTTCTGTAATTGGTTTAATTATTTTAGCAATATTACTGATTTTAAAGAAAAAGAAAAGCAAAAGATAAAATGAAAACACAGATTTATTTCTGTGTTTTTCTTTATATGTAGATTAAGTACCAAATAAGACTTCTATAATTTCTTTGACTGAGATGTTTCCAAAATATTCTTCAAGATTACTAATAGAATTTAAAATCTTAATAATTGTTTCTTTTTCAAAAGATTGATTTATTAATTTAGATTCAACTTCTTCTATTCCAACTTTGGCAAGAAAATCTCCTTCAAATTTGATTGAATTTATCTTATTTTCCTTTATGTTTGCACTTATTTGTAAAATTCCTCCTTCGGTTTTCTTTTCACTAAAAAAAGAAAATTCAGGATTTTTTCCAAGCACTCAATCATTAGAAGAACGAATTGATTTTATACTTTCCATTTGTTCTAAATATTTAGAAGGAATTTCTTCTATTGTTCCGTTATATTTTTCTTTTAAAAATAAAGCGAATTTATCTATAAATTCATTAATAGAAATTTTATTTTCTAATTGTTCTAATAAGTTTGTTACACGTTGTTTAGCACTGTTAATTCCCTTTGATTCCATTTTGAGTTTGCTTGGATTTAATACATTTGAAAGTTTGCTTAAGTTGGCATCAAAAAGCATAGTTCCGTGATGAACGATTTTATTTTTATAAATAAATTGTGCATTTCCTGAAAATTTAAAACCATTTACTACAAGATCATTTCTTCCTTTAAATTCAGCATTTAAATTTAAAGTATGTAGAAACTCTAAAACAGGTTCTAAAAATTTAGTGTAACTTCTTTCTGTTTTGTTTGTTGTGATAAAAGAGAAATTTAAATTTCCTAAATCATGATAAACAGCACCACCACCAGAAAGTCTTCTATAAAGTTCAATGTTTTCTTTTTCTAAAACATCAAACTTTACTTCTTTATATGCGTTTTGATTTCTACCTATAATAACAGCATTTTCGTGTTGATATAAAAAGATAATGTCTTCTGTGTTTGATTCATCTTTTGTCATTATTTCTTCAAGAACTAAATTATAAAAAGGTGAATAATTTTTACTAATATAAATTTTCATATATTTTACTCCTTAACTACTAAATCAAAGTTTGTAACACTTTTGAAAAGTTTTATAAAAGAATGATAATCTTTTTCATTAAGATTTAAATTTTTAATACCTAAAATGTTTATTTGTCCATAATCTCATCTTTTTTGATATCTATTATTATCTAATAGGAATAATAAATCTTCAATAAATCAATCAAAAAAATTATCATTATATTGAATATCTCTTAAAAGACCATTTACTTTGATATCTAATATTCTATTTTCATGATTTAAAATTTGAAAGTCAAAAGATAAATCTAACTCTTTACTTGTTTTAATTTGAAAAATTGTTTCCATTTTTTAATTATAACAATTTTAAAATTGGAAAATAAAAAAACCCGAAAAAATCGGGAAAAAATTAAAAATTAATTATTTTTTGCTGTAATTTAAGTTTAATGCATTTAAAATTGTTTGAATTACAAAGTTAAATGGTTTGTTGAAGTGTGGTAAGAAGTAGAAATCCATTAAAGCGATTTGTGGTAATGTTAATCCTTGTTGAATTGCAAGAGATAACATGTAAATTACTTCAGTGTGATTTGCTGCTCTACCTTCAGAACCGATTTGTGCCCCTAATAGTCTTAAAGTTTTTTTGTCATATGTAATTTTAAATCAAACTTTAAAGTGGTGTTTCATAAATTCTGGTCTGTCATTGTCTTCAAAGTATTCAACTGCAAAGTTTTCTTTAATTCCTTCTGTTTTAGCAGCAACAACTTCTGTTAAACCTGTTGATGCATAGTTGAAATTAAATACATTAATTGCATTTGTTCCTGAGTATCCTGGGAAAGGAATTCCTTCGTTTCCTGCTAAGTGGAATGCTGCAACGATTCCTGTTTTAACTGCGTTTGTAGCAAGAGCAATATGTGCATATTCTTTTGTAGCACTATTAATCATTGAAGCAGAGTCACCGATTGCATATAAGTTTTCATCACTTAATGATCTTTGGAATTTATCTACTTTTATAGCACCGTTAGCTGTTTTTTCAACACCTTGAATTAATTCTGTATTTGGTCTAAATCCGATAGCTAAAATTACTAAATCAGCTTCATATGTTCCTTTGTCTGTAACAACAGCTGATACTTTTTTACCATCTTTTGTTTCAAATTTTTGAACTTTTTCACCAAGTTGCATTTTAATTCCGTGGTGTTCCATTGAGAATTCAACTTTTTTAGTAAATTCTTCATCAAAGTAGTTAGGAATAATTCTGTCTTGCATATCGATTAGTGTTACATTTTTTCCGTATTTGTGGAATGCTTCAACTAATTCGATTCCAATGTATCCAGCACCAATAACAACTACATTTCTAACATTTTTGTCTTCTGCTTTTGCTTTAATTTCTTTAGCATGTGCAAAGATTTTTGAAACTAAAATGTTTTCTAAGTTAATGTTTTCAAATGGTGGAATAATTGGTCATGTACCACCAGCATATACTAATTTGTCATATGTGTCTTTAAAAGTTTTTCCTGTACTTAAGTCTTTAACAACTACATATTTTTCTTTTCTGTTTACTTCGATAACTTCATGAGCGATTTTAACATCGATTCCAAGTCCTTTTAATTCTTCAACGCTTGAATAAAATAAACCATCTGGGTTTTGGAATTCTCCTCCAACTCATAAAGCAATACCACAACCTAAAAAGGAAATATCGGTATTTCTGTCGTATGCTACTAATTTAGCGTTTGGAGCAACTTTTTTCATTGTTCTTAAAAATGAAGTTCCTGCGTGATTTGCTCCTATTGATATAATTTTCATTAATGTCCTCCGTTTTTTAATTAACATTATAATTATAATATTTTTATACTAAATGTTTATAAAAATTCATTTTTTGTGGAACAAATTGAAAATAGGGGTAAATTTGTTATAAAAATCAACTTTTTGGAAAAATAAAAAAAGTCTGCTAAGACTTTAATTACTTACTTTTTTCTAATTTTTCTTTAATTATTAATAAAAATTCTGCTTCACTAATTATTTTTGTGTTATATTCTTTTATCTTATTTTCTTTGTTATTATAGTGGGGTTATTCTTTTTTTAAAAGAGTTTAAAATATATTTTTTATCTTGTATTTTTAAATACACTTCATATAAAATTTTACAATCTTGAACACTTCTATGTGCTTTTAAATAATCTACTCCAAGCATTGAAGAAAGAAATTGTAAACTTCATTTTTCACTCTGTCATAAATAAAAACTTCTGTTTTGAAAAAAATCTTTAGTGTCAATAAAATTATTAGTGGGAAAAGGTAGTTCTACTTGGTTATAAGCTCTTTTTAATGCAACAAAATCAAAAGTTTCTCCATTATGTGCATATAAGTCTAAATCACCTATAAAAGCATTAAATTCTTCTAAAACTGCTTTTGTATCTCTACCTTTTTCTTTGACTAACTTCGTAGGAATGTTGTTAAAACGCTCTCATTTATTAATTTCAAAATTCTTTGGTTTTACTAATTCGTTAAACTGTTCAACTATTTCTCCGTTGTTTATTTTGATAGCACCGATTTCAATAATAGATTTATTATTATCACAAGTTTCTAAATCAAAAATAACAAAAGAATTTTTCATAAAATTGTTTTTATATTGCTCATCTGTTTTATTATTAAATTCTTCTAAACTTTTTATCATATTATTCACTAACTAAAATTTCTCCTTGTCTCATAAGTTCTTCAAATTCATTTATAGTAAAATTTTTATGTAAAGATAAATAAATCTTTTGTTCAATTATTCATTGTTTTATAAATTCTCGTTTTTTACTATAATCAATAATAGGTTTATTAATTCTTATTATTTTAGTTGATAAATTTTTTAATTTAGTTGAATTATATTTACCATAATGATCTTTTAACATATAAATTTTCAAACATTTAGCAATTTTAGAATTTATACTATATCCATTAATGTCATCATTTACTAACATATTTAGATAAAACTCATGTAAACTTATTGGAAATTTAATTGTAAAAGTTCTATTGTCTTCTAACTTTTCTTTTTGATCTATTAATGATCTAATGAATTCATCATACTTACTCATAAAATTATTCTCCTATCTTTAAATAATTATTAATTAATAAAGACTTTAATTATTTAATTTGATTCATCTTTCATATTCTTGTTGACAATCTTCAACTATTTTTATTATGTCTTTTGCATTGTTTATAATAGCGCCTGAAGCTCTTTCATGACCACCGCCATTTCATTTGAGTGCAACATTTCTTACAACTGGGCCATTAGATCTAAATTCTACTCTTCATTTGTTTGTTTCTTCTTCTGTAAAAGAAAGTCAAATTCTGTAATTATCTATATTAGCTAAAGTATTTGGTCTAGTTGCTTCAGCAGGAGTTTTGTTGTATTGTTTTTGTTCTTCAAGAGTTATTGAATAGTAAATAACATTTTTAAATGTTTTAAAAGTGCTAAAAATAAATGATTGAAAACGTAAATCACTTTCACTATTTTTTGTTAAGTTTGTATGAAGTTCATCAATATTTAAGCCTGTTTCTCAAAGTTTAGCAGTTAGAGATAAGGTTCTTGGTGTTGTATTAGAGAATAAAAAACGTCCAGAATCTGTGTAAATTCCCGTATAAATGTATTTTGCTGCTTTTGTTGAAACCTTTCAGTTACTGCTAAAAGCTAAGTCAGCAATCATTTCAGCTGCAGCGATATAAGAAGAATCAACTCATCTAGTTGTTGTATTTAAATCATCTTCGTTTGGATGATGATCAATTCTAATTACACTTTTAAAAATATTTTTGTCTAATAACTCTCTTTTTTCAATTCTTTCTTTAAAATTTGCATCAACAATTATCGCTAAAGACTCTTTTAAAATGTCATCACTTAGATCATTATTAAAAGAAAAATCCAAGAAATTTAAAGTATTTTTAGAATCACCAACTGCAAAAACTTTCTTATTTGGAAAATTTTCTTCAATTAGTGTTTTTAAACCAAATTGAGAACCAAGACAATCACCATCTGGGCGAATGTGATGGAAAATGACAATTGAATTATGATTTTCAATTTCGTTTACAATTTTTTTTAAATTACCTATTTTCATTTTCTTCCTTTTCAAATTCTTTAACAAGATTAATTGCTTTATTAACTATTTCTTGGATTTTGGATTTATTTTTAATCATTGCCCCAGAAGCATTATCGTGACCACCACCATTATATTCTCTTGCAATTATATTAACTTTTGGACCATTAGATCTTAGTCTTACTCTTATTGTTTTATCTGGTTGATCGATAAAGAAAATTCAAATTCTATTATCTTCAATATTAGAGAGAATATTTACTTGGTTTGCTTCTTCATAACTTAAATTAAGTTCATCTTGTAATTTTTGAGTAACATGGAATCAAATCACTTTATCTTGATTTTTAAAATTAGAGAGCACTTTTCCTTGGAATTTAATTTCTTTCATGGTTTTTCCTGAAAGAGCTTTGTGGATAAAATGAATATCTAAATTAGATTTTTTTATTAAATGTTCGACTACATTAAAAGTTCTTTTACTTGTGTTGCTATAAAAAAATCTGCCTGAATCAGTATAAATTCCAGTGTAAATATATTGAGCAGCTTTTAAAGAAATGTTTCATTTAGCCATTTTAGCTAAATAAGCAACCATTTCAGCTGCTGCAGAATAAGAAGAATCTATTCAGTTAAATTCATAGTTAATATCTGCTCCATTTGGATGATGATCAATTCTTGTCATCTTGGTAATTTTGTTAGATAGTATAATTTCTTTTTTTTCTAAACGATCTGAACTGGAAGCATCAACTACAATTCCTAATGAATTTTCAAAATCTTCTTCTTTTAATTGATTTTCGTCAAAATGATTAAATTCAAGAAAATTTAAAATGCCAGTTGAATCTCCAATATAGAAAACTTTTTTGTTTGGATAATTATCTTTGATTAATTGTCCAAGACCAAATTGAGAACCAAGGCAGTCACCATCTGGTCTTATGTGATGAAAAATAAAAATGTTATCAAATTTTTCAATCGCTTCTTTTATTATTTTATATGTTCCTTTTTTCATAATTCTAATTATATTTTAATAATTTGTTTTTTGAAAAATAATTATAATTTTATATTTTTAGAGTTGCTTAAATTATTAAAAAAATGCCAAAAATTAAAATTCTATTAATATCAAGCAAAAGCAAAAGTCAAAAAATAAAATTAAATAAAATATATGTTTTTTTGATATAAAAATATTATATATCAAACCTTTTTCCCTATTTTTTGGGAAAAAAGTTCAAAAATTTGGTGGTTTTGTTCAAAAAAATAGGAAAAAAAATGAATATTTCGGCATATTTGTATTATAATTTTAATGGAAGTTATTTTACTTTCAATATTTTATGTAGAAATTAAAAAACAATGAAAAATTTATTTTTAGGAAAACCACCATTAGAAAGAAAGTATTTACCAAAAGTTATTGAACATTTATATTCTTTTTTTACAGCAATAATTTTTAGTGTTGCTTTACTATGTTTGGTATTATTATTTACTTTTAATAATAAAGAAACATTTGCAGAAAAATTTTTTGATTTATCATTAAAAACTGAATTTAGATTAGTAGTAGCAGTTTTTGTATTTGTTTTCTTTGCAAATATTATTTATATTATTAGATTAATAAGGATTTTACCGAAAACTGAAGTAGGACATACTTTAGTTTGAATAGAAATTACATTTTTAATGCTTTTTGTACTTTCACCTTTTAATATCGTGGTTTCCATAGCTTGTTTAAAATATAATGAAATTGTTTTTGAATAACTTAGGAGAAATATATAAAAATTATGAAGAAAAAATTATTTAAATTTTTAAGTTTAGCAGTGTTTGCAACTCCAATGGCTGCTTTTGTAGCTTGCGGAGCACAAAATGAGTTTGCAAATTCAAAAGACATTATTGTTGCAAGAGAAGGTAAGCAAGAAGGATTTTGAAAAGCAGTTGAAGATGAATTTGCTAAAACAGATTTATATAAAAAAGGATTTAGAATTAAATTTGTTGAAAAAGATGTTTTTGGAGCAATTGATACTATTACAAATGTTGGTAGCACAGATAAAAATGCACCTGATTTAATTTATGCACCAAACGATAGAATAACAGACTTATTAAGTAAAAGAACATTAGCTGCTTGAGACCCAAAATTAAAAGATGATATTCTTGAAGAAGTTCACGCAACTGATGCAGAAAAAAGTTTTGTAAACGAATTTGGTACATTTAAAGGTAGAGAAGGAAACAAAGACAACGGAAAATTCTACAACTTTGCTCACAACAAAGAAGGTATAGTTGTAATGTCAAGTAAAACACTTGTTGAAGTTAAAACAGAATTAGCAAACACATCAACCGATGAAATGGTTGAATTAGTTAAAGCAGGAAAAGCATTCTTTAGAATTCAAGATGGATGATATGGTAATGGTGTTTTAGCATCAATTCTTAGCACAAGTGAAATGGGAAAAATCGTTTACAAAGATACTACAAAAAATAAATGATCATCTGGATTTATAAAAGGAGATCCAAACAATGCTAATTTTTCAAAAGCATTAGATGTTGTTGGAGAATTATTGTTCCCTGTTTATGAAGCGGCTTTTGTTAAAAATGCTGACGAATACAAAAGCACAGTATGAGGACAAAGAGGAATCGACCAAGGTGCTTTAAAAGTTCTTTTACAAAATAACCAAGGTGAAGTTCAAAATAAAGTTGTTGAGTTGTTACATAATAAAAAACTTGATTATGCATTTGTTGGTTCATGAGATTTTGGTACAGTTTCACAACAAGGAATTACTACATTCTTTAATGCTCCAAAATTAAAAGATGATCTTAGATATACACAAGCACCAGGAACATGATCATGAGCAATTAACTCAAGAAACAATGGTGCAGTTGCTGATAGACAAGCAGCTATTGCAGAAGTATTAAAATTAATTTTCAAAACAGAATCATACTATGGATACTTTAAAGGTGATACAAAAGTTCCTTACTTTACAAATACACAAAAAGAATTAAGAGATCTTTCAGATGGAGATGCTGCAACAGGAAGTTCTAAATTAACAGCAATGGTTACAAAAACACATTATTCAAGCAATGATGCTTTATTTAAAGCATACAATGATTTATTATCAGAAGTTAATAAAAACTTAGCTAAAGTTTATGGAACTGAAAAATCTTGAAGTCAAGAACACGATAAAACAAATCCTTTAGGAGACCAAAACAAATATAAAGAAACTTATGTAAAAGAAAAAGATAAATATCCTTTTGTTTCTGATGAATTAATAAATAAATTAGGTGAATTAAAAGAAGCTACAGGAATAAGAAATGCAATTTCTGCACTACTAGGAATTCAAAATGTAGATGAATTAAAAGGTGGTACTGAACCATGACAAATCGCACCTTCTTTAGTTAAATCTGGTGCTGAGTTTGAAAAAGAATGATTAGTAGGTCAAACAGGGAATGCACACGTTAGAAAAGTTGAAACATACATTTTTGGTGGTTCAACTGAAGACGCAAAATTAATGATGGAATTTTCTTCTAAATTCAAAGAAAAAGATTCTCAAACAAAAGCTTTAGAAGAAGTTAAAAAACGTGCAAAAGAATTTTCTAATAAATATGCTAAAACAACTGTTTCAGATGAAATTATCAATAAAGCTGCAGAACTATATATGAATAACTTCTTTAATGAAGCAGATTGATTAAAATGACAAGATGAATATAAAGAAGTATTTAATTCTAAAAAAGCAACAGAAAAATTCCCTAAAGAAGGGCAACAACTAAATGGAGAAAAAACAGATGCTACAATTAAAGAAGTGGAAGATGTTATTTTAGAAGCTACAAATACATCAGTTGCTAAAAAAGTTGTTGACGTTATTTCTTCAATATCAGAATTAAAAGACGGTGGATACGGAATTCTTAAACTACAACAAGAAAGATTAGATAGAGGTAACCCACAATTTGGAAAATTCTGAGGAACATGAAATGACAATATTTTAGGAAACCAAGAATTTTATAAATCTCTTGCGGAAAATAATGTTAAAACTCTAGAAGCATTCCAAACTAAATTAAAAGAACAATTTAGTAAAAAATTCCAAGAATCAGTTGCTGCTTTAGATAGTAGTAAAGCATTAGATTACATTAAATAATAATGAAACCCAAAATACAAATAGAAAGAAGAATTTTTTACTTATTAATTATTCTTCTTTCTATTTCTAATATATTGTTACTTTTATGATTACTGGATGGATTGATATTAGGAACAAATTCTTATGATAATTTAAACTTGGAATCTCAAAAAGAAAGTATAAATAATTTTTTAACCTTTAGGTATGTAGGTTATATTAGTAATTCACTTATCTTAATAGGTTATTTGGTAAATATTTTAGTTTCTAAAAAAAATGGAATCGCATACTTATTTGGTTTTGTTTGGATAACTCTTTTTGTTGGAGTTATGCTTGTCCCCTATTTTTCAAGCGGGCCTATTACAGAAAATTGAATAAGATTAACAATTGTTATTTTTTGAAGTATCACTTTTCCATTTTTGATACTAATTAATATTTATTTAATGTTTCAATTGAGACTAAAGAGACAAAATTATTACTATGAAAAAATAAAAATACATAAAGGAGGTAAATAATGGAAAAAGTCAAGATGTGAAATTGATATGGTGAATCTTTTGACAGAAAAGTAAATGATTCTAAAATTTCTTATTCTAACTTTTTAAATCAAGCAAAAAATGTTTTTGATAGACAAAAACGAGAAATTGATTTAAAGAAAAAAATAAATAGAGAAC
The DNA here is from genome assembly GCF_054343415.1 of Mycoplasma sp. AC157. Lineage (NCBI taxonomy): Bacteria > Bacillati > Mycoplasmatota > Mollicutes > Mycoplasmatales > Mycoplasmataceae > Mycoplasma > Mycoplasma sp. AC157. The sequence continues at coordinate 31,115 of NZ_JBTGVE010000004.1, forward strand.
TTTTTATTAAAGCAAAAAGAAATTTAGAATTTGAACAAAAAAGAGCATTAGAAACATTAAAAATTTCAAGTAGAAATAAACTTCAAGTTGTTAAAGAAACAAAAAAACAACTAAAAATTTCTAATAGTTTAAAATCTTTTATAATTTTTGAAATTAAAAAGATAGATAAACAAAATCTTGAATCAGCAGATTATGTAAATAATTATTACAAAATGCTTATAAAAACAGCTGATGAAGTAGAAGTAAAAGAAAAAAATATGACTTCTATTTTAGAAAAAGCTAAATCTGATGAGCATAAATTATTAAGACATAAGGCAATGCTACTAATTATTTATAAATATTTATTATTACTTAAAAAAGAAGATTTTATTTACTCTGATTTGGAGTCTTTAGTTGAAGAAAATAAAGGAAAATTCAGTAAATTAGAACAAAAATTAGTTTTAGAAGAGAAAACAAAAATTGAACAATTATTTAAAACTCTAAAAACTAAAAAAGAAAAATTTCAACTTAAAAAAGTAGAAATTGAAAAACAAATTCCTTTAATTAAACATGAAACTAAACAAGAGTATAAAAGCGAAGTGCTTAAAATAAAAAAAGAATACAAAGAAAGAATTTTAGCAGCAGAATTTTTTTATAATAAAGAATACGATGAGCAATTAGCAAAAATCAAATCAGAATTAAAAGAGAAAATTGCTAAAATTGAAAATAAAAAACAAGAAATTTCTTCTTTAAGTAAAGAAAAAGAAGAAAAATATAAAGATTATCTTCAAAATAAACAAGAACAAGCTAAAATCTTAAAACAAGAATATAAATCAGAATTAAAATTAGCTAAAGCATTATTTAAACTTAATGAAAAGTATAATAAAGCATTACTTATTAGCAAATTTTTAAAACTAAATGAAGAAAAACATTTAAAAACTATTTATTCTTTATATAAAAAAGAATTAATAAATAAATTTTTAAATAAAAATAAATACAATCAAAATATTGAACTTAAAATACAAACTCATTTTGATTCTTTAGTACAACAAATTGAAGAAAAAACTAAAGAGTTAAACAAAGATGACAAAAACAAACTAAACATCATTTTAAATAAAAATCTACCTTTATTACTAAAAGGTAAAAAAATAAAAAATGTTAAAGCTTTAGTTAAATCTAATTACTATAAAAAATTAGGTAAATTAAAACAAGAATATTCATATGATGGTGATTTTCTTCTTAAAAAATCAGAAGCCTTATATGAATATGCAACTGATTCAAATAAACAACTTAATTTTTCAGCATCTGAAATTAAAGATGCAAAACTTAAATTACACAAAATCTTATTAAATGAAACTAAAGAAGATAAAGAAAAATACAAAAAACAAATTTCTGATTTAAGAAAAGAATATAAAGAAAAACTTTCTATTTTAAAAGATCGTTTCAAAAAGAAAGACATCACTAAAAAAGCTTATGCTTTTAAATTAAAAGAAGAAAAAATCCTTTATAAAGAAAAATTAGTTTCATTAAAACTACATAATGAAAAAGAAAAAAATAAAGTTGTAGTTAAAACACAATATAGCAGATTATCTGCTCAGCTTAAAATTACTAAAAAGATTTATGAATCTAAAGTGGTTGAAGCTATAAAACAAATTCCAACTGAAAATAAAAAAGGTGCTAAATATAAAGGATTATTCCTTAATTTACTATTTCCAGGTTTAGCACAATTAATATTATTTAAAGAGTATAAAAAAGGAATCCTTTTAACTTTATTAAGTGTCTTTTTATACTTAGTATTTGTACCTTTTTCATTAGGTATTACTTGAAATAAAATTGGTGGAATTCAAGGAATTATTGATTTAGGAAAAAGTTCACATAACTTTGATTTAGGTATTTTACCAGATGCAAGGTTCTGAATGTTTGGGGCAGCAGCATCGTTTATCTTGCTTGGAATTACTATTGCTTATGTAGTTGCAAGTGCAGTGGGTGCTTATAGACAAGGAAAATTCCTTGAAGAAGGAATGAGACCGCAAAACTGAACTCAAACTAAAAAATGACTTTCAGAGCAAGGTTTCCCTTGATTAATATCAATTCCTGGTTGATTCTTGATTGCCTTTATAGTTGTAGTTCCTTTAATAACTTCACTATTTATTTCTTTATCAAACACAGGATTCCAACATACTCCACCTGCTCAAACAGTAGATTGAGTTGGGTTTACACAATACGGAAAATGATGATTATTTAGAAATAATGGTTTATTAACTTCTCTTTTAAGAGTTGTTTCATGAACATTAATTTGAACATTTGTAGCAGCATTTTCAGTAATTGTAGTAGGTACTTTATTTGCTGTATTAGTTAATATGGAAAAAATCAAAGGTAAAAAATTCTTTAGATTAATTTACATTATTCCATGAGCTATTCCTGCCTTTGTTACAATTATTTTCTTAAAATCTGCTTTCCAAGGGGATTCTAATTCATATATTAACTACATATTACTTAAATTAGGTTTAATTGAAAACAGTATTAACTTCTTTGGAAGTATTACTTGAGTAAGATTCCTATTAATAGTAATTCAAACTTGATTAGGACACTCTTACATTTTCTTATTAATTACTGGAAACTTACAAGCAATTCCAAAAGATATTTATGAAGCTGGAGAAATTGATGGTGCTAAACGTTCTAAATTATTTAGACATATTACATTACCAATTTTAGTTTCTTCATTAGCTCCATTATTAATTGGACAATTTACATTTATGTTTAATAATTTCACAATTATTTCTTTATTCTCTAATGGTGGTCCTGCTTATTCAGACCAAACAACATTTAGTGAATCAGGTTCAGATATTATTATTTCATGAATTTATAAACTAACAACTGCAGTACAAATTGATGGAAACGTTGCTTTCTCATCAGCTCTTGTTATTTTAGCATCAGTGTTCTCAGTTTCTATTGCAGCTTACGGATTTGCTAAAAACGCAGCAAAAGGAGGAAGATAAGATGAAATTTTCTTTAAAAAGTAAAATTAATGAAAACAAAATAAAGTTTTCTTCATTTAAAAACAACAAAACAAGAATTCATACTTCAGATTCTAAACCTTTAACTATAGCAGAAGCAATATTCTTATTTTTTAACTATATTCTATTAATTACTTGAACTTTTGTAATTTTATTCCCAGTAGTTTCAATGATATTAGCATCATTTAATACATTTAACAAAAAATATTTATCATTATCACCAGAATTATATAAATTTGGTTTTGATAACTTTACTTATTTATTCACTAATGTAAGAAGTAAATATGTAAATTGATATATAAATACTTTAGCAATAGCTGTTAGCACAATGCTTATAACTGTAGTATTTGTTGCCTTTAATGGTTATGCATATTCAAGATTTAAATTTGCAGGTTCAAAACATTCTCTTTCTGTAATTATGCTTTTACAAATGATTCCATCAACAGCTTCACTAATTTCTCTTTATATTATTGTTGCTCTTGGTAGGGACTCACTTGGAATCGATCCCAGAATAACCTTAACAATAATTTATTCAGGTGGAGCAATTGCAGGAAATACTTTTGTGTTTAAAAGTTATTTAGATTCCATCTCAAGAGAATTAGATGATTCAGCAAAAATTGATGGTTGTGGAAACTGAAAACTATTTACTAAAATATTATTACCAGTTGCAAGACCAATGATAGCAATTATTGCTTTATGATCATTCTTGATTCCTTTTGGAGATGTAATTCTACCAAAATTTGCAATTACAAACAGAGATCAAACAACACTTGCTGTTGGGTTAGACAGCTTTATTACAGCAGAAGATAAAGAAATTAACGTTGGTGCTTATTCAGCAGGTGCTTTACTTGCTTCTATACCACCATTTGTACTATTTATGTTCTCACAAAGACATATCGTTGGAGGACTTTCTGACGGAGCGGTGAAAGGATAATATGAAAAAAAAAACAGAAATGATTTTAGAAAATAATGAACTAGATGACATTAATTCATACGATTTAGAATTCGATAAATTCTTAAATGAAATCGGAGAAGTTGGACAAAAAACAACTGGTGGAAAAATTCAATTAGTTAACTTATCTAAAAAATATGAAGGAAACGACAAGTGAACTTTAAAAGATATTAACTTAACCATAGAGGCAGGAAAATTCTGTATTTTCCTTGGTCCATCTGGTTGTGGTAAAACAACTTTACTAAGAATGATTGCAGGTTTAAACTCAATTACCAAAGGTGATTTACTTTTCAATGGCAAAAGATTTAACAATCTTTCACCTTCTGAAAGAAACATTGCTATGGTTTTCCAATCTTATGCTCTTTATCCACATATGAATGTTTATAATAATATGAGCTTTGGATTAAGAATTGCAAAAGAAAGAAAAGATATAATCGATCGAAGAGTTAAAGATGCAGCAAAAATTTTAAAAATTGATAATTATCTATATAACAAACCTCGTGATTTATCAGGAGGACAAAGACAAAGAGTTGCTATCGGTAGAGCTATTGTTAGAAAACCTTCTATTTTCTTAATGGATGAACCTTTATCTAACTTAGATGCTAAATTAAGAGAATCAATGCGTAGAGAAATTGTCTCTATTCATAGACTTTTAAACACAACATCAATTTACGTAACACACGATCAATTGGAAGCGATGACAATGGGTGATCAAATTGTTGTTTTAAATGAAGGAAAAATTCAACAAAACGGAACAAGTAAAGATTTATATTTTAGACCAGCAAACGTTTTTGTTGCTAAATTTATTGGTTCTCCAACAATTAACTTACTAAATGGAATAAACAACAATAATACTTTTAAATTAGATGGAATCAATTTTTCTTTAAATCTTCCAGAAGAAAATAAAGAAAAATTATCTAAATACAAAGACTTAATAGTTGGATTTAGAACAGAAGATGTTTTAATCAACGAAAAAGAAGTTGCTAATTCAGTTAAAGGAAAAATTTTCAACATTGAATCTCTTGGAAAAGAGTTATCAATTGTTGTAAAAATTTCCGATAATGTTGAAGTTGTATCTACAGTTCTTAATAATAGAGACTTTGAACTTTACCAAGAAGTATGAGTAAGTTTCAACGAAAGCAGAATTCATATTTTTGATAAAGAAACAGAAGAAAGATTAAATTAATATGCATTTTTTTAAAACTTACAAATATAGAAAAATTTTCTTTATTTTATGTATTGTTGTTTCATTAGTTAGTTTTGGTTTATTTTTTGCTTTTTACAATTCAGCAAATAAGTATTTAGAAATAGAAAAGCAAATTTATACAACAGAAGCAGCTTTTAACGAAAGTTCTGTTATTAATCCTCAAATTCCTATATTTAAAACATTTTGAGTATTAAGTTCAGTTTTATGATTAACAATAATAATAATTGCAATATATTCTTTAATTTTATTAATTAAGCAAAAAAATAATACAAGTTTATTAATTAAAATAAACATTATTCTTTTAGTATTAGTGATAATTTTAGTATCTGTTTTACTTTCTTTCCAACCCCCAATCGACGAAAGAGATGAAACAAAAATTATTTATCCACCTAACTATATTTCAGGTTGATTATTATTTGCTTTTTCTGTAGTTGTTGCTATTTTTGGAATCTTTTCTTTAAAAAATTATGGATATTTAATCAAAAATGAAAAAGAAAACTTGAAACAAATCGCTAGTTAAGTTTATGATAAAAAGCGGAGCATTTCCGCTTTTATCATATAGTTTATTAACATCATGCACCAACACAGATAATTTTCACAAAGACTTTTCTTTTTGAGGAGACAAACAATTTTATAAAGATAAAACTAATAAACTATCATATAAAGAAGATGATGAAAATGCAAAGTTAGTAGCACCTTTAGTCAAAAATGAAAAAAACTCTTCAGTTATTTATCAAGTACTGGTTTATTCCTTTGCTGATGGAAACAACGATGGTATTGGAGATTTTATAGGTTTAAAAAACAATTTAGATTATTTTACTAATTTAGGTATTGATCAATTATATCTTTCCCCAATTCATCCAGCTAGTTCATATCACGGTTATGATGTGATCGATTATACAGATGTAGCAGCAGAATTAGGTGGAAAAGAAGCATTTTTAGATTTTCTAAAAGAAGCACATAAAAAAGGAATAAAAGTTTATTTAGATTTAGTGTTTAACCACACATCTTTTGAACACCCTTGATTTCAAAAGGCACTGGAAGGTGATTCGAAATACAAGAATTTTTATCGCTTTTATAGTACAAAAATACAAGATACTAATCAAGATAGTTCAGAGTTACGCTCTTTATTTCCTAATTTAAAAGATAAACACGCAACTAATAAATTTTATACTTCTAAATTTTGAGCAGGAATGCCTGATCTCAATTTAGATAATCCAGAAGTTATTGAAGAATTAAAACACATTCAATCTTATTGAACCAAAATAGGAGTAGATGGATTTAGATATGATGCTTTTGCTGAGTTTTTCTCTTCAATGGGAGAAACAAAAAATAACTATAATGAACAAAAAATCTTTAGTGAACTTAGAAAAAGTTCTCAAGAAGCTCTTCAATCCCAAAATCTTCATAAAGATATTTTTATGATGGGTGAGTGACTAGATGATGCTTTAAAAGCTACTGTATACTTTAATTATAATAATGAAAAAGCACTTGGAACCATTTATGATGGAAAACATTGAAAAGAAAATTGATTCGTTTCAATTAATAAAGATGATTTAAATAATCAATTAACTAAAATAGGATCGCACCAAGAACATCCTTGAGTACCTTTTTTAACTAATCATGATACTGATAGATGAATTAATTCATTTAGAGTAAATATGCCAAGACCTACCAAAGATCCAGAAACCTTTGATAGTCCTTTAAAGGCAAGTGAATTAAATACGCCACTATCACAAAGAGAAAAAGACGCAATAAGAAATGCTTACTTTTACCTTTTAATATTACCATCAACCCCTATTATTTACCATGGTGATGAGTTAATGATGCATGCAAATAAAACTTTTGGTGATCCTGGTATAAGAGAACCTTTTAAATGAAAAGATACATCTAAAAGAGTAGAATTCAAAGAAAAGAAAAGTCTAAATGACTATATTCATTTAAATTTTTCAAAAGATACCCCATATGTTGAAGATCAAGTTAAAGATAAAAATTCTATTTATTCAATAATTAAATTTTTATTAGACTTTAGAAGCAAGCACCCTTTTATGTACTCTCAAGATTTAGAGACAATCGGAGATGCTTCAAATTATCTTGAAAACACTTCAGACCAAACTATTATTAGACAAAGTAAAGATAAACAAGAAAAATATCTATTTATAAACACTGTTGGAATTAATGATAATATTAATTATAAACTTAAAGATGGTGTAGAAGTAGAAACCATTTATTCTTATAATTCCAAGGTAAATAATAAGCAAATTTCAATTGGAAATATGGGATTAATAATTTTAAAAATAAAATAATTGAAATTTCAAAAAATTAGATTATAATATTTTTAATTATGAAAAAACATTAGAACAAAATTAAACAAATTTTACAAAATTCATTTGTTCTAATTTTTTTAAACAAAAAAAGAGGGGAATATGAAAAAGAAAACATTATTAACATTATCAAGTTTAACCTTAGCAGGGGCATCATTAACTGGTTTAGTATCTTGTTCCAGAGAAACAAGATTTGATCAAACTAACGATGAAACAATTAAAATAGCTAACACATTTGGTTCTACAGGTGCACAAACTGAAGCATTACAAGCAATTGTAGAAAAATGAAACAACAAAGCAGAAGTTAAAGATACAAACAACAAAAATTATTTAAAATTAGAATTATTTGCTATCAATGGTGGATATAACGGATTAACATCAGACTTAGAACAAAAATTAACAGCAAAAGCAGCAAATAGTTTATATAATGTTGCATTCAACTATCCAGCAATAGTAGGTACTTTAGCTAAATACAATATGCAACTAGATTTAAATGGTTCTACACCAGAAGAAAAAGCAGTTAAATTAGCTGAAGCTGTTAGATCTACTTTCTCAGACAAATTTTTACAAAGCAATACTCAAATAGCAGGAATTAGTAAAAAAGGGGATAAAGATTCATTATGATTAATTCCAAGTAGTAGATCATCTCAAGTTATAACTATTAACAAAGAAGTTTTTGGTTACATCATTAGACAAGCAACAGCAGAAACTTTAGGGAATAAAAAAGCTACAATTAAAGCAGAAGATAAAGCGTTTTTCGATGAAATCACAAAATCCAACCATGATGAAACATTTGTTAAAACTGTTTGAAAAGACTATGTAGCATCAACTAAAGCTGAAGGTGGTTTAGGTGGATATGAGTTTAGAAAAGATGTATTTGAAAGTTATGATTCACTATTTGACTTAGTTTCAAGAATCAAAAAATCCTTCCCAAAAGCACCAGAAGGAGATATTAACAAAAGAGCAGAAAATGTTTTTGGAGTTGACTCAATTTCAAGTTTATTATACTTAATGGCATTTTCAGATGTTGATGGAGATTACTCTAAATTCTTATTTGGATTAAATGATAAACAGACTTCCGTTGATTATGTAAATGCATTGAAAAAAGGAACAGAAAGAAACGAACTTTTCAAGAAAAGTTTTGAAAAAATAGCAAAATTAATTAATGAAAAATCTCTATTTATAAAGGAAAATTCCGATTATTCGTCAAATCGTCTAAAAGGACATCAACTTGCTTTTGCAATTGCTTCAACAGCTGGATATAGACATAATTTTTCAAAAAATGGATATTCAGAATACATTTTAACAATCAATTCTGGTTCTAAGAAAATTGAAGATAAAGTAACAGCGGACTATGCAAATTACATTTATAAACCAACAGCAGAAGAAATTGCTAAAGGTGTAATTGCTAAATTATATAGTGCAAGTAAAACTGTAGATGCTAATACCAAATATGTTTATATTTATGATAAAAATGGAACAGGGGCTTCAGAATTTAATAAAGAAGGAAACAAAAACATTGAAGCAACACAAGAATGAAAAGATGCATTGCAAAAATTATCTAAGTTTTCAAATGCAGCTGCCGGAGAAAAATTAGGAATTTCTTCTACAAATTCTAGTTTTAAAGATTTAAAAGAAGAAATAGAACAAAAATATATTATTCCAGCCGGAAAATCAGGTGGTTACGATGCTTATTTAATTGATATTAAATGAGAAAAAACAGATCAATCAGACGGATTCCGTAAAGTTTCTCATGATTCCACAGAAACTCTTCAAGAAAATGAGTTAGGATATGTTTCTAATCCTTTCTATACAACTAAAACTGATAATGCTAAAAAAACAATTATTGCTCAAGGACCTTCTTTAATTGGTATTCACTCAAATAAAGTTGAAGATTTAGCAACTTTAAATTTCTTAAAATGATATATAACAGAAAAACAAGATTGAACAGTCGGTAAAGATGATAAAGCTAAAAACTACACAAACTTAACTCCACTTGAATTCTTTGGACAACACAGTGGATACATTGTGGCTTCTGAAGGAGTTTTAAGTAAAGAAGCACCAGCAGGTTATGATAAATTCAATAAAGAAGCATTTGGATTATTTAAAAAAGCAACAGAAGGTGCAGACAAAGATCAATATGCTATTTATGAAGACCCAACAGATTCAAGATCTTCAACTTTTAGAGATGGAATAGATACTTCATTCACTAATTACGCAGATAGAGCAGCAAATAATAAAGGTAAAGCTGAAACATTTGAAGAATACTTAGCAGCTCTTAAAAACCTATTAGGAGCATCATTTACTAAATAATGAAAAAAATTATAAAAGCAACCTCATTGGTTGTTTTTCCATATATAGCGATACCTTTTGTTGTTTCTTGTAATAATAACGAAGCTAAATATTTCAAAGAATCAACTGATTTACCTCCATTTGAAAAATTAAATGCAAAAATAGTTAAATGAAAAGATGGAGATACACCTGTTTTAGATTTTGGAGATAACCAAACAATAGAAGGACAACAATCTATTAGAGTTGCTGGAATTGATACACCTGAAAAAAATTTAGGTAAAGATCATAAAATAGATGATTTTGAAAAAAGTTGAGCTGAAAAAGCATCCAAATTTGGAGAAAATACTTTACCTCCTGGAACAGAAGTAACTTTTATTTATGGAAGTAAAGTTACTAGATCTTACGAAAGAGTAGTGGGTTGAATTTTTTATAAACAAAACAATATTTGAAAAGATTATTCTGTAGAAATAATCAGAGAAGGGTTAACCTTACCAAATTTAAAAAAAGCTTGAGATGTTAGTTTTAAGACAAATGTAGAATATTATGAAGGTATAAAAATGTGAAACGCTTTTTATGATGCTATGAAAAATCATAGAAATTTTTATCAAAATATTAATTCAGAAAGTGAACTTTATGAATTTGCACAAAAAGTTTATAAATCTAGAGGTGTTCCACAATATCAAGTATTTTTAAAATCTACAGAAGATAACGTTTTATCAAGACATAAAACAAATGTTGATAATGAAGAAAGTGAGAAAAATGCAAATCAAAAAAATTAATAAAGCTGAGATATATGAATTTATAAGGAAAATCAAAAAAACAGCTGATGAAAGATATAAAAATAAAGATGAGTTAAACGCTATTGAAATAAAAAATTTAGTAATTGACTATGGAGAAACTGTAGCAGTTGATAATGCAAATATACAGATAAAAAAGGGAGAATTGGTAACTTTACTCGGTCCTTCTGGTTGTGGTAAAACTACTACTTTAAATGCTATTGCTGGATTATTAACACCTACAAGCGGACAAATTTTATTTGAAGGTGTAGATATAACTAAAACTACTCCTCAAGACAGAAAAATTGGTTTAGTATTTCAAAATTATGCTTTATATCCACATTTAAATGTTTATGATAATATTTCTTTCCCTTTAACCAATGATAAAACTTGAAAAGTTAGAATGATTGAAAAATCTACCAAAGCACAGCATGAAGCAAATTTAATTATTTTAGAAAAAAATGGTGCAACTAAACAAGAAATTGATAATTTTAATAAATTGCTTTTTAACTTCTTTGATGTTTATAAAGAATTAAATTTAGAAATTAATAATTTAAATTCTAGTGTTTATAAAAAATTAAATGAACTTAATAGTAATTATGAATTAGCTTTAATCAAAAAACAAAATGAACAGAAAAAAGCAAATTTAGATACTATTGAAAAATTAAAAGACAAAAGCTTAGATGCAAAATTAACAAGATATGAACATTCTCTTAAAATTAAAGAAATAAAAACTAAATATTCAGATTTAAGAAAATCATTGAAAAATGAAATTGAAAAAGAAAAACAATTATTAAAACAAAATAGTGAATATTTGGAGTTAAAACAACTTAAAGGTATATATAAATCAGTAGTTCAAATAACCAAAAATGACTATTATTCCTATCAAAAAGAATTAATTAAAAAATATACTCTTGATATTTCTAAATTAAATGTTGATGAAACTAATAGATTTAAAGAATTACAAACTAAAAATATTTCTATTAAAAAAGCAATAGAAAATGCTGTTTTAAATGTTGCTGAAAAAGTAGAAATTACAAAAAATTTACATAAAAAACCAACTAAATTATCTGGAGGACAACAACAAAGAGTTGCCATTGCTAGGGGTATAGTAAGAGAACCAAAAATTATTTTAATGGATGAACCTTTATCTAACTTAGATGCTAAATTAAGAGTTCAAACAAGACAATGAATTAGAAAAATACAGTCTGAATTAGGATTAACAACTGTTTTTGTTACTCACGATCAAGAAGAAGCGATGTCAATTTCAGATAAAATAGTATGTATGTCTTTTGGAAAAATTCAGCAAATAGGAACTCCTATGGAACTTTATAATAAACCAAAAAATGAGTTTGTTGCTAAGTTTTTAGGAATACCTGAAATGACTATATTTGATGCAAATATAAAGGAAAATCACGTATTTTTAAATGATGTAGTATTAAAACACTTTGAAACTAATTTAGAAAATGTAAGAGTAGGAATTAGAGCAGAAGATATTCAAGAATCCTTAAACGGGAAACTTACAGGAAAAATAGTTTCCATTGAATATTTAGGAAAAGAGATTTTCGCTAAAATAGAAGTTGATAATGTTGCTACATTTAACATTTTCTTAAAATTGAAAAAAATGTATGAGATCAATGAAGAAGTTAAATTCAACATTCCTGCAAATAAAATTCATTTATTCGATTCAATAACTAAAGAAAGAATTGATATCTAATGAGAAAAATTTATTCATTTCTTTTGCAAAGAAAACAAAAACAAACTAAAAAAGATTTAGGGATTTTAGATAAAAAAGTTGCTTATTGAAAACCTTTTTTACTTTTATTACCTTCTCTATTCATCATAGTTTTATTCACAATTTTCCCTTTTATTTTTTCAATCGGTTCATCAATTAGTTATCAATCAGATCCAAACGATGCTCAACAAATTGAATATGGATTTAATGCCTTTGTAGATGTGTTAAATGATAATAACTTTAAAATTGGTGTTAGAAATTCCTTAATTTATTCCATTTTATCTTTACCAATAACTTTAGTTATTTCGATATTAATTTCTAGTGTTATTTCTTCACTTGTTCAAAAATGAGCTAGAGGATTTTGACAAACAATTTTCTTTTTACCTTATATAACAAGTGCAATTGCCATTTCCATAACTTTTGCCTATATATTTGATACACAAATAGGTATAGTTAACAAAATTTTTGGAATTGAAACTAGATGACTAAATTCCGGACATTATCAGTCATATAATGCTATTTTTGTAATTTTAGTATATGGAATATGAAAAAATTTAGCTTTTCAAATTTTAATCATTACAACTGCAATGCTTGGAGTTGATAGAACTCTTTACAAAGCAGCTGCTATCGATGGTGCTTCAAAAACTAAACAATTTTTCAAAATTACCTTACCATCAATAACAAAAACTTTAAATTTCTTAATTACAATAGGAATTATAGGTGGAATAAAAGTTTTCCCTATTGCTATATTTAATAATGATTTAAATGCAGCAAAAACTAATGGTGGTTCCACCATAATTCTCTTTATCTACGATATGGTAAAACAAGGACATTATGATTTAGCTGGAGCAGCTACAATTATTCTCTTTCTTCTTGGTTTAGCTTTATCAACTTTCTTAAAACAAGGGATAAAAATAATTTTATTAACAATAAATAAGTTAGGAGAAAGACATGTTCTGAATGCTGTTAAAGTTACAAAACTGAATCTCAAATAAGATTTCACAAAGAAAAATAGAAAAAATTTCTTCTGAAGTTAGAAATGTTTCTTTATGAAAATCCATTTTATCCTTGTCAGTTAAATTATTAATCTTACTGGTTTTTGGTGTAATAATTATTTTTCCTTTTTATTTTATGCTTGTTTTTGCTCTGGCACCAGATGATCAAGCAAACGAAAGAGTTAATGAAATTGTTTTATTTCCAGAAAAATTTCAATGAGATAATTTTTCAAGAGCTTTAAATGATGGTTATTGAGAAGCTTTGGGTTGAAGTCTTTTAGTAACTTTTGTATCAGTTATTGTAAAACTCTTCTTTTCTGCTACATTTGGATATGCTTTTTCATTAAAAAAATGAAAATTTAAAAAACTATCTTGATTGTTTTTTCTCTCAATACTAATTTTGCCAGAAGTTGCCCTTTTTATTGGACAATATAAAACGATAATAACACTAAAATGAGAAACAAATGCTTTTTGATTATCTATATCTTTAATTATGCCATATGCTGCTTCTGTATTTTCTGGTTTTATGTTCAGAAATGCTTTTGAAGATATTCCTGATAGAATAAAAGAAGCTGCAATGGTAGATGGATGTACAGGAATTAATTTCTTTTTCAAAGTTGCAATTCCAATGGTGACACCAACCATATGAACAGTTGGTATTTTAACTGCATTTGCTGCTTGAAATTCACTATTATGACCTTTATTAATTTTAGGAAAAGATTCACCAGTACAATTAATTAATATTTATCTATTAGATGTTGGGGTGAATCCAGATCCGGATGATCCAATAAAATTATTTAAAAATGTAAAACTTGCAGGTGCAATTTTGGCTATTCTTCCAATGTTCATAACTTACTTCTTATTTAGAAGAAAAATTCTTAACGCAATATCTAGACAAGGTTCAACAATTAAAGGATAATTAATTATGACAAAAGAAAAAGTAAAAAAAGTTAAAAAAAGAGTATCAGTTTCTACAAAATGAGTTTTAATCTCTTTAACCGTTGCATTAGGAATAGTTTTTACAGTTTTCTCTGCTTGAGGATTTTTTAAAGTTTTTATAGAATTGCTAAGTGGTAATTTTATATAAATATATAAACTAACATTAGATATATTCAACATATATATAAGTAATTTATTTACATATAACATAATTTGTATTATAATTAAATTAATATGAAAGAAAAATTTGAAAAAGAAAAATCTAAAACTAAAAAAAGCGAATTAATAGAATATTTATTATATTTAATTAAAAATAGAGTTTTAGAACCAAATGAATTGATGCCTTCAGAGCACTTTTTAATGGAAAAATTTGGTGTATCTAGAATAACAGCAATTAATGCTTATCAACAACTAGAAGGAATAGGTGCTATTTATACAAGAAGCAAATTAGGAAGATATGTAGCTGAAAATTTTAGTGGTCTTGCTAAAGCTTATTCATCTTTAATTAAATACGAATATTCCACAACACAAAAAATAGAAAGAATTGAAGGCGATGAACCACAATGATTCTATCGTCAAAATATAATTTTCTTACTTGGATTCAATGCTTTTAGAAAACAATATTTTAACAAAAACAAAGAAGAAATAATGGTTGCAGAACATTATGTATCAAGAAGATATGAACTTCCAGAAAAAATGGATCAACAATTTTCAATACTAGAACACTTAGTAAAAACACCTTTAGCAATTACTAAAATGGCTTATAAATTAAAATATGAAAAAGTTGATAAATGAGGTTTTGAATATCTTGTTGTTATCTATGCATGGGGATATGATGAAGCCGGTATTTCAGTAGCATCGCGTTATGTAGTTCATCCAGAATACTTCACATTCTTCCATACTGAAAAAAATCTTAAATAAAGGAAAAACATATAAAAAATATGTTTTTTTCTTTTGTTTTAAAACGATTTTTGTAGTATCATTTAATAAAGAAATGAGTGTAAGAAGAGGCGGAGATGAAAATAAAAAATAAAAAGAAAAAATCATTATTAATATTATTATTAATTTTAGTGCCTGGTTTTATTGCTACAGCTGCAACTCTTCCTTTTGCTTTTTTTAAAAAACAAAAGGAACAAATAGAAAAAAACCCTATTATTGGAGATCAAAAAGCATCAATTAACAAGGTAAATAAAATAGAATTTGCAAACATTACTGAAAATTCAGTAAGTGTTTCTTTACAACCTGAAAATAAATTTGAAATTTCACCAAGTTCCAAAATTACTTTAGAATTAAGTAATGGTACAAAAGCAGTTGCTGAAAAGTGAAAATTTAATGATAAAAACATTGTTTTAGAAATAAATAAACTAAAAGAAAATACTAATTATACTATTTATGGAATAGAAGTAGACAACAAACCTTTACAAATAAATAGTTTAGCTAAAAAAACTTTTAAAACAAATAAACAATTTTTTGCCCAAAATACAGAGATTATAAATATTAAAGAAACAGAAGCAACTTTAAATTTTGATTTTGAAGAAAACATAAATCATTTTAATTCTTTATCCATTGAATTTTTAAATGGAAAAGCTCAAAATTTTTCTAATGTTCATATAAATAACCATAAAGTTGATTTGAAACTTGAAAGTTTAATTGCTTCTACTGATTATACAATAACTAAAATAATGTATAATCAACATAACATATTGAAAAAAAATATTAAATTCACAACTTTAGAAAAACAAAAAGTAATTTTAAGAGACTTTAAAGTTCTAGAAAATAAAGAAAATTCAGTCAAATTAGAAATATCTATTGATAATTCAAATTTAATTTCCAATGATCAAGAGATATTTATTAATTTAAGAAGTAAAAATGGAAACGAAGAAAAAAGAATCAATAATTTTTCCGTGTTTGAAAATAAAATCACTTTTGTTATAGATGATTTACAAAGCGACACAAGTTATACAATAGATACTATAAAAAATAATCAAGATTTTTGAAATCTAAATAATAGTGATTTTAATTTTAAAACTTTAGAAAAAAATTATTTTGTTTCCAATATAAAAGTTAAAGATATTGAAACCAATAGTGCAAGATTAGTTTTAGATTTAAATGAAAACATAGAGCTACAAAAAGTTGAAATAAAATTAGATAAAAAAATAGAACCTTTTGTTTTTACTTTTTCCAACACAAACAAAAATATAGAGTTACTTTTAAATGATTTAATGGATAATCAAAACTATTTCATAGAATATATAAAAATCAATGATAAAAATATTCAATTTCCTATTTTTAATTTTAAAACACAACTTTCAGCACCTATTATAAATAATATTTCTTTAGTTGAAAAGGATACAAATACAGCAACCTTAGATTTTATTTTCAGTAATAAAGAATATTTTTCTACTTCAAAAATTATCACAATAACTTTAGAATTTAAAGAAGGGGAAGAAATAAAAGAAAAAGAATTTAATTTTACCATCAATAATAATGAAAATTCTTTATCAGAACATTTTAATTTTTATAATTTATTACCTTCTACTATTTATAAAGTTAAAAAAGTTGAAGTTGAAGGGAATGTTTTAAAAAGTAAAGTTTCTAATTTTTCTTTTAGAACATCTGATATCGTTATTGAACATGAAAAAAATATTACTTTGTCTGAAATTAGTTCAACAACAAATTCAGCCGTTATTCAATTAAGTAACTTATCAGATAATTTAGATAATAATGATATTGAAAATATAAAAATTAAATTAGTTAATGAAGAAGATTATAAAAATGTTGAATTTACAAAAGAAGATAATGTAATACAAATTCATTTAAGTAATTTAAATGAAAATTCGACTTATCAAATAGAAAATTTAAAAATAAATGATGTAGTTTATAATCCAACTAACGTTTTTTCTTTTAAAACAAAAGAGGAAGAAGTAAAAAATACTAACATACAAATTTTATCTTTAAATACACACTTTGCACTACTTCAATTATCATTTAACAAAGGAAATGCCTTTATAGACGGAGATTTATTAGTAATAGAAACAAGAGATGAACAAGGACAATTTCAACAATTTTCACAAGAATGAAGAGCTTCAAATAGTTCTATTATATTAAACAACTTAAAAAGCAACACTAGCTATTACATAAATAAAATTTACAAAAATAACAAAGAGATATTTATTGAAAGTACAAATAGAAATTTTCATACTTCAGCTTTAAGAATGGAGAATTTTGAAGTTATTAATACAACAGAAAATAGTGCTAAAATAAAAGTTTCTTTAAATAACATTAGTCTTTTTGATAAAGGAAATAGAATAAAATTAATTTTATCCAACTCAGGACAGCAAGAAGAAAAAGAAGCAAAAAACTATGAAGTAAATGGAAATGATATTTATTTCACAATTGATAATTTAAACAAAAATACAACTTATAACGTTGTTAATTTTAAATATGATGAAGAAACGGTGGTTTTAGATCATAGTTTTCCAACAATTCAAACAAAAAACAGTTTGCAAATTGAAAATATTTCATATAAAGACATAAGTCAAAAATCTGCAACTGTAATTTTAACTTTTACAAATGTAATAGATAAAAACGTTAATAAACATTTAAATATAACACTTGATAATAATGAGAGATATTTTCAAACTTCTTTTATATTGAATGATTCTAATCAATTAGAAATTAGTTTTGATAATTTACAACCTAATAGAAATTATTCTATTAATTCAATAATGATTGATAATGAAGAGATTAATATTAGTAATTTAAATACTCAATTTAAAACTCTAAAAAATCCAAAAATACGGGATTTTACTGTAAATTCTATAACTTCTGATTCAGTGGATTTAACTTTAAATTTCGAAAATTTAATTTACAATTCCAATTCTATATTCAATATAAAATTCTCAAACTTAGAATCAATTTCAATTTTATCTTCTAAAATTTTAAATAATAGTTTAAATTTACACTTAAATAATTTACATTCAAACTCTTTATATACTTTAGAACAAATAACACTAGATAATAATAATGTAGAAAAAGAAAGAGATTTTTCATTCAAAACTCTTGCTAATTTAAATTTAAGTAATAAGACAATAACTAACATTACTCATAATTCTGCTCTTTTAGTATTAACTTTTGAAAATATAAATGATGTAGATTCTAGACAACCTATAATTGTAGAATTAAATAATGGCGATTCATACACTTTTAATGATTATCAAAAGGAAAATGATAGTATTTCATTAAGTTTAGAGAGTTTATCAGCAAACACTGCTTATAAAATATTATCAATAAGACATAATAACCAAAATTTAATTATTAATGAGCAAATTGATTTTAGAACATTATTAATTCCGAGTTCTCTTTCTTATGTAACCCAAAATTCAAGTACTTATAATTCCATAGACTTTACTTTAAATTTTAGAAATCCAGAGTGAATAGAAACAAATAAACCAATAACCATAGTTTTAGAGAGAAATGACACAAAAGAAGAAATTTCTAAAACTTTTAATCCTTTTAATTTAGCAAACAAAGCTTCTAAATTTACATTTAATAATTTGGAAAGTAATACAATTTATAAAATAAAAAGCATAATGCATAAAAATACAGAACTTTTAACTACAACAAATTCTTTTATGCTTCAAACAATCAAAAATATTAATTTAGAAAATGCAATTATTCACTTTGTAACAACAAATTCTGCAGTTTTAAATTTAACTTTTAACTCATTAAAAGACATAGATAATACAGTTCCTATTGCTGTTGAATTTTCAAATGGTACAACTTTGGAATTCACAAACTATGAAAAACAAGGAAATCTTATTTCGCTTCATTTAAATAATTTAGTTCCTTATACAAATTATTCTGTTTTTGCCATAAAATACAATAGAAAAAACATTTTAAATAACTTAAGTGTAAATTCTTTTAGAACAGAACAAACCGCTTCTTCTGTAGTTAATGTTACAGAAGAAAACAAAAGTTATAACTCTTTAAACTTAGCATTTGAGTTTTCAAACAAAGAATGAATGAATTTAAGTTCTCCAATAAGATTTGAATTAAAAAATTTATCTAATAATAAAGTGGTAAGACAAGAATTTGCCCATTTTAATATTGAAAATAATTTAGCTAAATTTAGTTTTCAAAATTTAGAAAGCAATTCAAATTATCAAATAACAAAAGTTGAACATAAGCAACAAAATATTTTAAATAGTAATTCACATTATGTTTTTGCAACTACAAAACACATTCATTTACTAAGTAAGTCAGTTGATAATGTTACAACAGATGCTGCAACTTTAAATTTAACATTTGAGAATAATAAAGATTTAAATAATTTGGAACCTATAACTGTAGTATTATCTAATGGCACAAGCAAAAATTTTACTCATTATGTTTTAAATAATAATGAAGTTTCTTTTCAATTAGATAATTTATTTGCATTTACAGATTATCAAATAACATCTATTAATTATGGAAATATTCGTTTATTAAATAATTATGAAACAATCAATTTTAAAACAAAACAAAGAATTTCTTCTTTATTAGGTATCAATAATTTATTAACTAGTTATAATAGTTTAAAATTAAACTTTACTTTTTCAAATAAAGAATGAATAGATGTTCACCAACCTTTTGTAATAGAGTTACAAAATACTTCAAACAATCAAATCATAAGTAAAACTTTTAATGCATTTAGTGTTGAAAATAACCAAATTCCCTTTGTTTTTGACAATTTAATTAGCAATACAACATATAAAGTTAAAAATGTAAAACACCAAGAAATTAATCTTTTACCAGAAAACTCTTCTTATTATTTTACAACTAATAAAGATGTTAAAATAATAAGCACTTCAATAGATAACATTACTTTAAATTCAGCAAATTTACATTTAAATTTTAGAACTATTAAAGACATTAATACGCATAATTCCTTTATAATCGAATTTCAAGGCGGGGAAACTAAAACAATTTCTAATTATTCTATAAACAACAATATAGTAACAATAAATTTAAGTAATTTAGTTGAATCACAAAATTACTCTATAACTCAAATTAAACATGAAAATAAAAATTTAATTGAAAACTCAATTAATTTTAGAACAGATGATTTTGTATCAATTAATAATTATTCAGTGGCTAATGTTAATGAACATTCAGCAAGTATAAATGTTGTATTTAATAATCCTAAATATTTAAATTCAAACGAAAATATAACTTTAGAGTTTTCTAACGGATTGGTGAAAACTTTTGCACACAATTTAATATCTAACAACTCTTTATCACAAATCATTTCAGGATTAAATCAAAATACAACTTACACACTTAAAAATATAAAATTAGGTAATAGAATTTTAAATCATTCTGGAGTTTATACAAGTTTTACTACAACAAAAAGCGTTACAGTAGTTAGCGGATTAAACTTTAGTAATATAACTCATAATTCAGCAAACTTAAACATAAATTTATCTAATACTGATTGACTAGAACCGAATCAAAATTTAGTTATTTATTTAATTAAAAATAATACTAATACAGAAATTCGTAAAGAAGTATCTTTAAGTTCTAATAATAGTAATATAACACTAAATTTAAATAATTTAGATAGCAATTCTACTTATAGAATAAGCAGAATTAATCACAAGAATATTGATCTTCAAATAAACACTAATACACGGGAATTTAGCACTAAAAAGGATATTTTATTAAAAACAATGCAAAACAGTGATGTTCAAATTACTTCTGCTAAATTAACTTTAAAATTAAGATCTACAAAAGATATTTCAACTAGCGATAGATTAACTGTTGTATTAAATAATCGCGAGAAAAATATCGATAACTTTACAATAGTCGATAGTACAACAATTGATTTAATGCTAAATAATTTAGATTTTAATACACACTATACAGTAAACAATATTAAATACAACAATCAGTCAATGGAAAAAGATTCATCTTTTAGTTTTATTTCTTTCATAACTAAAGACAATCCACAAAGAATTAAAGTTTCAAATATTTCTACAGAACATATTACAACTTCAAGCGCTAATATGATAATTTCTTTTGAAAATGCTTCTCAATTTGACAAAACAAAAGAATTGGTTTTAAATTTTAATAACAACTATTCCAAAAGATTTACAAATATCGTTTTACTTAACAATAATATAAGTTTAAGTCTTGACAACTTACACGATAATACAGAATATGTCTTACAAAACATTGTTTATGATGGCAGAAGTTTGGAAATCAAACCAGAAGTAGTTAAAAACTTTAGAACAGAAGCTAGAAAATTAGAAATTGCATCAATTCAAGTTAAAAACCTTGAATCTGATTATGGAGTAAGTGCTGATTTTGTTTTAAGATTTAAAAATCAAGATTTATTTACAGGCAAAAAAGAACTCAAAATCAAAATTCAAGATGTTAATGAGGCTAGAAGAACGGTTTATGCTAAATCCAAAGATATAGCTCTTGATTTTGATAATAAAATATCTCTTTCAACTAATTCTTTAGTTAACAATGGAATTTTTAGAATAACTGATGTTTTATTTGACAATGTATCAATTAAGTTTCCAAATGTAGATGATTTTAAACCATTTAAACGGGCAAAACCTTTAATTTCAGACGGAACACCGCCTGAACCAGATGATCCAGAACCAACAACTGAAGAACCTTCAAACAATCAACCATCAACACCAAATCCTGAACCAACTCCTGCTCCAAAACCAAAACCAAACTATAACTATGATCAACCACATAATCAAAGTGAGCACACTAGATACTATAGTGGAACAAGTTTAAACAATTTAGATTGAATGAAATCCTTAGATGACTCTGCTAGAATTTCAGATTTAAGTATTCCAGGAACTCATGATAGTGCGATGTTTTCAGGAACAGGTTTCTATTACTTTTTTGGTAAGGATTATGCAAAAACACAAGCTAATGACTATGATACACAACTAAAACAAGGAATTAGATTTTTTGACTTAAGAATTGATGAGAATATGAATTTAAGACATGGTGTAACTTATGCTACAACAAACTTAAGTAATGCTCTAAGAGATTTTGCTTATTTCTTACAAAGACACCCAAGTGAATTCTTATTATTAAGAATAAAGAGTGAAGATTATAAACCAGGTCAAAGTGCACAATTTAGACAACAATATAGACAAAAATTTGAAAATGCTCTTTTAAAACATTATGATTATTTATATCAAAGAGAATCATACAAAGGAACTTTATGACCAACAGTTGCTGATTTAAGAGGAAAAATGATGATATTCAATGATCTAGATCCTAAAATTACAACCGATACTTCTTGAGGTCCAAAATATAACTCAGGTGGACAAGCGGCAAAACCTTATATTTTCTACACACAAGATAACTTTGAAGCTACTCCAAATGATAAATATGATTCTATCAAAGGGCAATATGACATTAGTACCAAGTACAAAGGTCAAGGAGTGTTATTTTTAAACTTTACATCACACACTAATTTACCTACCACAATTTTTAGATTAGCTGAACAGGCTAATCCAAAAGTTTTAAATCTTCTAAAAACCTATGAAAGAGATCATAGATTTATCTCTGGAATTACAATTATGGATTTTCCAGGAGATGCACTTGTGCAGCAAGTTATTAAAATGAATAGAATTAAATAACTGACAATTATGTCGGTTATTTTTTTAATTTTAATCAAAAAATGCAAATTATATATATAATTTTTATATGAAAATAAAAAAATTAATTATACCAGCTGCTGGGTGAGGAACTAGATTTTTACCTTTTACTAAAACAGTTCATAAAGAGTTATTGCCAGTTTTAAATAGACCAACTATTGATTATTTAGTAGAAGAAGCTATTGAATCTGGAATAGAAGAAATTTGATTTATCATTTCTGCAAGAAAAGAATGGATGATGGATTATTTTAGAGTTAATTATGATTTAGAAGAAGAATTAGCAGAAAAAAATAAAACTGATTTATTAAATGATTTACAAAGAACCAATTTTATTAAAAAACCTAATATTAAAATTAAGCAAATACATCAAGATGAACAACTGGGACTAGGTCATGCTATTTGAGTTGCTGCCAAAAAAATTAAGAATGAACCATTTGCTGTTATTTTGGGTGACGATTTAATTTATAGTAGTAAAAAACCAGCAATTAAGCAACTTATGGAACAATATGAAAAATATAAATGTTCTATTTTAGGAGTATCTGCTGTTGAATGAAGTGAAGTACATAAATATGGTATTGTGGTACCTAAACATATTAACCAAGGACATGGAAAAGTTTTTGAAATAATGGATGCAATAGAAAAACCTAAGCGTTCAGAAGCACCAAGTAACAAGGCAATTATTGGAAGATATATTTTTACACCAGAAATTATGCCAATATTAAAAAACTTGGAACCTGGTTTTGGTGGTGAAATTCAACTGGTGGATGCTTTTCCTAAATTAATGGAAACTCAAAAAATTTATGCTTGTGAACTTGATGGAATTAGATATGATTTAGGTTCAGTAGAAGGTTTTGTTAAAGCTAATATTGATTATGCTTTAAGAGAAGATAGTTTAAAAGATAGCATAAAATCCTTTATAAAAGAAAAAGAAGAGATAAAATAATATGAAAACTTTTTTATTAATCGGTGGTGCAGGTTACATTGGTTCAGTATTTGCTTATCATCTTTTAGACAACAATCACAAAGTTATAATTATTGATAATTTAAGTTCTGGAAATAAAGAATTTTTAGATAAAAATATGATTTTTTATAATATCGATCATAACAATATTAATGAAATGGAAAAAGTTTTTGTCAATCATCAAATTGATACAGTGGTTATGTTTTCTGCTTTTATAAAAGTTGGAGAATCAGTTACTAAACCACTTGATTATTACAAAAATAATATAAATGGTATTATTAATGTTTTAACTTTAATGAATAAATTTTCTATAAACAAATTGCTATTTTCATCCACTGCTGCTGTTTATGGAAAGGGAAAAGGTTTATCTTTCAAGGAAAATAATGCAAAGAAACCTATAAATCCCTATGGTAATTCTAAACTTTTTTGTGAACAAATTATTAAAGACTATTCTAAAACCAATGAAAAATTTAAATATGGAATTTTAAGATATTTTAATGTTGCTGGAGCAGATCCACAAATGAGAACAGGTCTTTTTTCTAAAACTAGCAAATATTCTTTATTAATACCTGTTATTGCAAATAAAGTTTTAAAAGAAGAAGAATTTGAAATTTTTGGTAATGATTACAATACACCTGATGGCACATGTATAAGAGATTATATTCATGTAAAAGATTTAGCAGAAGCACACTTATTATTAGATAAATATTTAGATAAACATAAAAGTGAAACTTTTAATGTAGGAAGTAATAAAGGTTATTCTAATAAAGAAGTTGTGGATATGTTTTCTAAAATTTTAAATCAAAAAATTAATTTTAAATTCGCACCAAGAAGAGATGGTGACCCTGATTTTCTAGTTTCAGATTCAAATAAAATTCAGCAAAAATTAATATTTAAACTAAAATATAATTTAGAAGATATGATTACTCATGAAATTCAATGAAGAAAAAATAAAAAAAATAAAAAATAAGAGAAATTATGAAAATAGCAATATTTGTTTGTTATTTCTGACCTTTTATAGGTGGTACAGAAAAAGCTGTTGAAAATTTAGCATTAGCCCTACATAGTAAAGGACATAATGTAAAAGTTTTTACTCCAAAAGTTGATTTTTTAAAAGTTGATTATTCTAAATTTCCTTTTGAAGTAGTAGAAACTAAAAAAATATTTTTTCCTTCCAAAAATGTTGTTTTTAGTAAATTAAAAGTTTATGATGAAATTATAGAAGAAATAAAAAAATTTAATCCTGATATAATTAATTGTCATGGTTCCTGCACTTCATTTTCTTTATCTAGTAAATTGGCTCAAATTATAGATAAACCTTTAACAACCACTATGCACACAAAAAATAGATTAGTTTATAATGAAATGTTTAAAAGTAAATTAT
>NZ_JBTGVE010000005.1:0-55367 GCF_054343415.1 Mycoplasma sp. AC157
AGGTATTTAATTTAATTTGAGAAGTAATTTGCTATTCAGTTTTGAAAGAACTATTTGCTCCTTAGAGGAGTTTTTTTATTATTTTTTAATTCACTTTTTTAAAAAATGTAGTATAATTTAAAAGTAAATTTAGACGTTGAAACATAAGGTTGCGATACTCCGAAATTAGTTGTTAGCAGAGTAACGGTTTTTATGTGGAGTCTAGTTCATCAAAAAAAGAACAGAAAGGACAACAATTTTAATGGAAAATAAGTTAAAAATTAAATTAAAAGCATTTGATCATAAAATAGTTGATAATGCATCACTTAAGTTAGTAAATTTATTAAAAGAATTAAAAGTAGATTTTAGTGGTCCAGTACCATTACCTACAAAAAGAGAAGTATTTACTATTTTACGTTCAGTTCATGTTAATAAAACATCACGTGAACAATTTGAAAGTAGAACACATCAAAGATTAATTGTTTTAAACAAATTTTCAAAAGAAGTATTAGACAAAATTAAGAGAGTTGAATTACCAGTAGGTGCTCAAATACTTATAGATACTAAATAAATAAAATAAGGAGGATCCAAGATGAAAGGAATCTTAGGAAAAAAAGTTGGAATGACTCAACTATATGCTGATTCAGGTATTTTATTACCAGTAACAGTTATTGAAGTTAAACCAAATGTTGTAACACAAGTTTTTTCAAAAGAAAAAGATGGCTACAATGCATTACAATTAGGTTTAGAAGACAAGAAAGTTTCTAGACAAAACAAACCAGAACAAGGTCATTTTAAAAAATCTAACACAGCACCTAAGCGCTTCGTAAAAGAAATTAGAGAAATGGTTGGATTTGAACTTGGACAATCAGTTGATTTATCTATTTTTTCAGTAGGTGAATTAATCGATGTTACAGGAACATCAAAAGGAAAAGGATTTGCTGGAACAATTAAAAGACATAACCAAGCAATCGGACCTAAATCACACGGTGGTGGTGGTGGATCACAACCATTAAGACAAACAGGATCTTTAGGAGATATTTCAGGAAACAAAGTTGTTAAAGGTATGACAATGCCTGGACAATTAGGAAATGTAAAAAGAACAGTTCAAAATCTTGAAATCTTAAGCATTGATTTAGAAAATAATTTAATTATAGTTAAAGGTTCAGTTCCTGGACCTAAAAAATCATTTGTTATTCTAAAAGAAGCTGTTAAACAATTACCTTCTAAAACACCTGTGCAATTAGTTAACCTAAAAGAGGCTTTAGAAAAAAATCATTTATTTGAATTAGCTAAAAAATATAATGTAGAACTACATATGGAAATGTCAGTAAAAGAAATGAAAGAATTATTAAAAGCAGCTGAAGATAAAGCAGAAGGAGATAAATAATGGAAAAGGTTGTTAAAAAAACATCAACAACTTCTAAAAAAGAAACATCGACAAAAAAACCTGTTTCTAAAACAACTAAAAAAGTAGAAGTTAAAACATCAAAAAAAGTTGATACTCCATTAGTAAGAAAAGAAGTTAAATTACCAAAAGAAGTTTTTGGAATTGAAACATTTAATCAACAAGCTGTATTTGATTCAATTATTGCTGAAAGAGCTTCAAGAAGACAAGGAACACATAAAGTAAAAAATAGAGCTGAAGTAAGTGGTACTGGTAAAAAACCTTGAAGACAAAAAGGTACAGGTAGAGCAAGAGCTGGTTCTATGAGATCACCAATTTGAGTAGGTGGTGGAAGAGCTTTTGGACCTATAGTGGAAAGAAATTATAATTTAAAAGTTAATAAAAAAGTTAGACAATTAGCTTTATTAAGTTCTTTATCACAATTAGCTAAAAACAAACAAGTTATAGTAGAGGAAATAAAAGTTGAAAAATATTCAACAAAAGAAATTGTTTCTAAACTAAAAGATTTACAAGTAGAAAAATTAAGAAATATTTTAGTAGTTTCAAATGATGAAAAAGTTTATATTTCTGCAAGAAATCTTCAAAATGTAAAAGTGACAAAAGTTACTTCATTATTAATTGAAGACTTAGTAAAAGCAGATATATTGATTTTAAGTCAAGATGATATTAAATATTTAGAAGGGTTGGTTAAATAATGAATATTAATGAAATAATCAAATACCCAATTTTAACTGAAAAAAGTTATTTACAAATGAGTTCAGGAACATATGTTTTTGCTGTTGATAGAAGAACTAACAGGAGTGAAGTTAAAAAAGCAGTTGAATATATTTTTAATGTTAAAGTAGAAAAAGTAAATATTTTTAATGTTCCAAAAAAACCTGCAAAATTAGGTAGATATCAAGGATTTACAAATTCTTTCAAAAAAGCTATTGTTACTTTGGTTGAAGGGCACACAATTGCTGTTCTAAATGAAGATTTAGAGTCACCAACACCAGAAGAACAAACAAATGTAGTGGAAGAAACTAAAAAAGAAACAAAAGTTTCTAAATCAGCATCAGAAGTTGATAAAAAAGTTGCAGAAAAAATAGCAGCTAAAAAAAATAAAGAAAAAAAATAATTCATAGAACTTTAAAGAAAAAAATATTTTAAAGTTATTAATAAAATAAGGAGAGAAAATGGCGATTAAACATTATAAACCAACTTCAAATGGTCGTCGTGGTATGTCTACCCTTGATTACAAGCAAAATTTATCAGGACACGAACCTGAAAAAAGCTTATTAGTTACATTACCTAAAAAATCAGGTAGAAACAATCAAGGAAAAATAACTACACGTCACAAAGGCGGAAGAAATAAAAGAAAATATCGTATTATTGATTTCAAAAGAAATAAAGATAATATTTTTGGAACAATTAAATCTATTGAATACGATCCAAATAGATCAGCTAACATTTCTTTAGTTGTTTATGCAGATGGTGAAAAACGTTATATTTTATCACCTAAAGATATTAAGGTTGGACAAAAAGTTATTTCAGGTGAACAAGTTGATATTTTAGTAGGTAACTCATTACCTTTATCAAATATTCCTGAAGGTACAGTTGTTCATAACATCGAAATGCAACCTGGAGGTGGAGGAATTATCGCTCGTTCAGCTGGGTCTTCTGCACAAATCCAAGGAAAAGACGAAGATGGAAAATATGTAGTTTTAAGACTAAAATCAGGTGAATATAGAAGAATTTTAGCAAAATGTAGAGCAACCATTGGAGTTGTAGGTAATGAAGAACATTCATTAGTTAACATTGGTAAAGCAGGAAGAAATAGACATTTAGGTATTAGACCTACTGTTCGTGGATCTGTAATGAACCCAATTGATCACCCACATGGAGGGGGAGAAGGAAAACAACCTATTGGTAGAAAATCTCCATTAACTCCATGAGGTAAAAAAGCTCTTGGTGTTAAAACAAGAAATAATAAGAAATCTTCAACAAAATTAATTATAAGAAGAAGAAAGGAAAGTAAATAATGGCTAGATCACTTAAAAAAGGTCCATTCGCTGATGCATCTTTATTAAAAAAAGTTGAATTAATGAATGAACAAAAAAATAAAAAACCAATTAAAACATGATCTAGAAGATCAACAATCTTTCCTCAATTTGTAGGACTAACATTCCAAGTTCATAATGGAAAAATATTTAATGATGTTTTTGTAACAGATGATATGGTAGGACATAAATTAGGAGAATTTTCTCCAACAAGAACCTATACAGGTCATGGTGCTGATAAAGGGAAGAAAAAATAATGCAAAAAGCAATAGCAAGTGTTAAAATGCAAAGAGTATCTGCTCAAAAAGCTCGTTTAGTAGCAGATTTATTCCGTTATAAAAATACAACAGAAGCACTATCAATCCTACATAACACAAATAAAAAAGCATCAAAATTATTTATTAAATTATTAAATTCAGCAATTGCTAATGCAATTAATAACTTTGGTATGGATGGTGATAATTTATTTGTAAGTTCAGTTCAAGTTAATGAAGGACCTACATACAAAAGATTTCAACCAAGATCTAAAGGAACAGCATATTCAATTTTAAAAAGAACTTCACATTTATCAATAACAGTAGAGGAAAGAAAGTAGGAAAATTTTATGGGACAAAAAGTTAATCCAAATGGTTTTAGATACGGTATTACTAAAAAACATAATGTAAATTGATTTGCTGATAAAGCTAATTTTGCTACTTACTTATTAGAAGATGTAAAAATTAGAGAATATGTTGAAAAATTTGTTAGAGATTATCAAATAGGACAAGTTGAAATTAGAAGAGATCAAAACAACAAAGTTACTTTAACAATTCATACAGCTAAACCTGGTGTAGTATTAGGTCAAGGTGGAGAAAATGTTAAAAAAATGACAACAGATATTCAAAAATTTGTTAAAAATAAAAAATTAAATTTATCAATTGATGTTGTTGAAATTCAAAAACCGGAATTAAACGCAAGATTAGTAGCTGAACAAATAGCTATTAAATTAGAAAACAGAGGATCATTTAGAGTAGCTCAAAAATTTGGAATTAAAGTTGCTTTAAAAGCAGGAGCTAAAGGAATTAAAACTCAAGTTTCTGGTAGATTAAACGGTGTGGAAATGGCTCGTGCAGAAGGATATTCTGAAGGAGAAATGAAATTACACACTTTAAGACAAAATGTTGATTATGCTCAAGCAACAGCTCATACAACTTATGGTGCTTTAGGAGTGAAAGTATGAATTTCTTTAGGAGAGGTTAAAGAGGGTGATAAATAATGTTACAACCAAAAAGAACCAAATATAGAAGAAATTTTAGAATTTCACACGATAAAAGAGAAGCACATAAAGGAAATAAAGTTTCATTTGGAGAGTTTGGTTTACAAGCAACAACTTCTGCTTGAGTAACAGCTAGACAAATTGAATCTGCAAGGATTGCTATCACAAGAAGAATGGGTCGTGAAGGAGATGTTCATATTAGAATTTTCCCTCACTTATCATTAACTTCTAAACCTATCGGAGTACGTATGGGATCTGGTAAAGGTTCTCCTGAAAAGTGAGTAGCAGTTGTAAAAGTTAATACAATGATGTTTGAAGTTTCAGGAGTAAAAGAAGAAATAGCTAGAGATGCTTTAAGACTTGGTGGACATAAATTACCAGTAAAATGAAAAATAGTTAAAGCAAATGAAGAAGGGGATGAATAATGGAATTTAAAGAATTAAAAAACAAATCTCTTTCAGAACTAAAACAATTAGTAGCTGAACACAAAGCTGAGTTATTTTCTTTAAGATTTAAAAATGCTACATCACGTTTAGATAAAACTCATCAAATCAAAGAAATTAGAAAAAATATTGCCAGAGTTTTAACAGCTATACAACAAAAAGAAAACAATGATAAAGGTGGAAAATAATGGAAAGAAAAAATACAAAGAAAACATTAATTGGTACTGTTGTTTCTGATAAGAATCAAAAAACAATTATTGTTGCAGTAGATTCTTATGTTAAACACCCTTTATATGGAAAAAGATTTAAAGTTACTAAGAAATTTGCAACTCACGATGAAAAAGAAGAAGCTTCTTTAGGAGATATTGTTAAAATCAGTGAAACAAGACCTTTTTCAAAAACTAAAACATTTAGATTAGTTGAAATTCGTGAAAAAGCAAAAGAAGGAGCTAAATAATGGTTCAAGAACTCTCAAGATTAGTTGTTGCAGATAACTCAGGTGCAAAAGAAGTGGGTTTAATTAGAAACTTAGGTGGTTCAGTTAAAAAAACTTCAAATATTGGTGATGTGATAGTTTGTTCAGTTAAAAAAGCTCTTCCAAACGGAATTGTAAAAGAAGGACAAGTTGTGAAAGCAGTTATTGTTCGTTCAACTTATGGAATCAAAAGAAAAAATGGTTCACATATAAAATTTGATGACAATGCAGTTGTTATTATTAAAGAAGATGGTTCTCCAAGGGGAACACGTGTTTTTGGTCCAATAGCTAGAGAAATAAGAGACAAAGGATATTCCAAAATTGTTTCACTTGCACCAGAGGTTTTATAGAAAGGAATAATTATTGATATGAAAATTAGAAAAAATGATGAAGTAATAGTTATTTCAGGATCACATAAAGGAAAAATTGGTCAAGTTTTAGAAGTTTATCCAAAAACACAAGAAGTTAAAATTAAAGATATTAATAAAAAAACTAAACACCACAAACCATCACAATCAAGAAGTGAAGGTTCAATTGAGGTTGTTGAATTCCCATTACACGTTTCAAAAGTATCTTTATTAGTTAAAAAAGCTACTAAAGATAAACCAGCTCAATATTCAAAAATAGGTTACAAAATGGTAAATAATAAAAAAGTGCGTTTTGTTAAAAAAACAGGGAAAACAATTTAGTTAGAAAGGTAATTTTATAAAGATGACATTAAAAGAAAAATACGAAAAACAAGTTAAAAAGAATTTACAAGAAAAATTTGCTTATACATCTGTAATGCAATTACCTAAAATTGAAAAAATTGTTTTAAATATGACAGCTGGAAAAGAAGTAACTAATTCTAAAGCTATAGAAGAAGTTATGAATGAAATGGCATTAATTTCAGGGCAAAAACCTTATCAAACAGTTGCTAAAAAATCATTAGCTTCATGAAAATTACGTGAAGGAATGCCAATGGGAGCAAAAGTTACATTAAGAAGAGAAAGAATGTGAGAATTCTTAGATAAATTAATTAATGTAGCAATTCCAAGAATTAGAGACTTTAGAGGTGTAAATCCTAAAGCTTTTGATGGAAGAGGAAATTATTCATTAGGAATTAAAGAAGAAATTATTTTTCCAGAAATTAGTTTCGATAAAATTAGAAAAATTAAGGGATTGGATGTAATTATTGTTACAACAGCAAATACAGATAAAGAAGCAAAATTTTTATTAGAACAATTAGGAATGCCTTTTGGTAAGGCAGAAAAATAGGAGTAAAATGGCAAAAACATCATTAAAAGCAAAAGCTAAAAAACATAAAAAATTCAAAGTTAGAGAATATACAAGATGTGAATTATGTGGTCGTCCACATGCTGTTTTAAGAAAATTTAAAATCTGTCGTATTTGTTTTAGAAAATTAGCACATGAAGGAAAAATTCCTGGTATTAAGAAAGCGAGTTGATAATTATGGCTATAATTACAGATCCAATTGCAGATATGATTGTAAGAATCAAAAATGCATTTATGAGAAAACACAAATTTGTTGAAATCCCACATTCTAATAAAAAACACAAAATTTTAGAAATCTTCAAAAAAGAAGGTTATATTCAAAATTTTGAAACTCAAGGAGAAGGTGTAGAAAAAAAACTTGTTGTAGAATTAAAATATAAAGGTACAACAAGTGCTATTACCGGAATTAAAAGAGTTTCAAAACCAGGATTAAAAGTTTATTCATCTGTTGGAGATTTACCAAAAGTACTTTCAGGATATGGAACAGTTATTGTTTCTACATCTAAAGGTTTATTAACTGATAAAGAAGCTAGAAAGGAAAATGTTGGTGGTGAAATTATCGCCTTCATTTGATAATTTATGTCTAGAGTAGGAAAAAGAGTTTTATTAGTTCCAGAAGGAACAGAAGTATTAGTTAATAATAATTTAGTTACTGTTAAAGGTAAATTAGGACAATTAAAAAGAGAATTTTCTAATTTAATCAAAATTAAAGTAGAAAATAATCAAGTTACAACAGAAAGATTAAACGAAGAAAAACATACAAAGCAATTACACGGTACAACTAATTCCTTACTTGCAGGAATGATTAAAGGTGTAACCTCTGGTTTTTCAAAAGAAATAGAAATTAAGGGTGTTGGTTACAAAGCTACATTAAAAGGTAACCAAATTGAAATTTTAGCAGGATATTCACACCCTGTATTAATAGATGTTCCAAATACTTTAAAAGTAGAAGTTCCAAAACCAGTTTCCATAATTGTTTCTGGTATTGATAAACAACAAGTTGGACAATTAGCTGCTGTTATTAGAAGTGTTAGAAAACCTAATCCTTATTCAGGAAAAGGTATTATGTATAAAAATGAAAACATTAGACGTAAAGAAGGGAAAAAAGCTTCTAAATAATTTTAGAATAGAAGCGAGGTATTATCAATGGCTCAATTATCAAGAAATAAAGCTAGAATTAAAAAACATCATAGAATTAAATCTAAATTAGTTTTAGGTACAGCAACCAAACCACGTTTATCAGTTTTCAAATCACTAACAAACTTTTATGCACAATTAATAGATGATACTAAAGGAGTAACAATAGCATCTGTTTCAACTTTAAAACATAAAGAATATAGCGGAAATATTAAAGTAGCTGAAATACTTGGAAAATTAATGGGACAAAAAATTAAAGAATTAAAAATTGAATCAATTGTATTTGATCGTTCAGGTTATATTTATCATGGAAGAGTAAAAGCATTTGCAGAAGCAGTTAGAAATGAAGGAGTTAAATTTTAATAATGGAAAATAAAGAAATTAAAAAAGAAGTTGTTAAAAAAGCAACTCCAACTAAAAAAATAGAATCTTCAAGAGAACCAAAAAAACACTTCCATTCTAAAGACAAAGATTCAAAAACATCTAATAATAATCGTAAATTCTCAAGACCAAAAAAAGAATTTAACAAACAACCTTTCCAAAATGAATTCGAAGAAAAAGTAATTGATGTTGCAAGGGTAACTACTGTTGTTAAAGGAGGAAGAAGATTTTCTTTCTCAGCATATGTAGTGGTTGGTAATAAAAAAGGAAAAGTTGGTTTTGGTCACGGAAAAGCTAATGAAGTGCAAGATGCTATTAAAAAAGCAGTTAAAGATGCACAAAACAATTTAATAACTGTTCCAGTGGTAGAAGAAGCTGCAACAGTACCACATGAAATTAAACAAAAATTCTTAGCATCTAAAGTACTATTAAAACCAGCTCCAAAAGGAAAAGGAATTATAGCATCTGGTACAGTTCGTGCAGTTGTAGAATTAGCAGGATATTCAAACATTTATACTAAAACTTATGGTTCAAGAACAAAAGCTAATATCGTTAGAGCAACAATCATTGCTTTACAAAATCTTAGAACAGTAGAAAAAATTGCTGAATTAAGAGATATTAAAGTAGAAGATTTGTTAAGCAATAAATAGTCCAGGAGGAAAAATGTCATATAAATTACATACATTACAATACACTGAAGGTTCAAGAAAAGAAAAACACCGTAAAGGTCGTGGACATGCAGCTGGTAAAGGAAAACAAGCTGGTAGAGGACAATCAGGACAAACAAAACGTGGAACTGTAAGACCTGGATTTGAAGGAGGACAAAACCCTCTCTTCAGACGTTTACCAAAAATCGGTTTTAACAATGTTAATAAAGTTGAATATCAAGTTATATCATTAGAAAAATTAGATGCTACATTTAAAGATGGTGACAAAGTAACATTAGAAATGTTATTTGAAACTAGATTAGCAAGAAGAAAAACAATGCCTGTAAAATTATTATCTTCAGGTACATTAACTAAAAAAATATTTATAGAAGTTAATGCCGTTTCAAACTCAGCAAAAGAAGCGGTAGAAAAATTAGGTGGAAAAGTAGAATTGGTTTAAGATGTTTTATAGATTAAAAAAAGTATTAAACTGGATAGGATTAATCTTTTCAAAAATCTATTTAAATATAAAACATAAAATTCAAACATTTTCCAAAGAAAAAATCTTAACTAAAAAAATATTATTTTCTATATGAATTTTAGCTATTTTTGTTATAGCAGGTACAATCACATTACCTGGTGTATCTATAAATAAAAATGCTTCTTTAGATTCTAATTCATTTTTAGGAATAATTAATATTGTAGGTGGTGGAGGGTTAACTAACTTTTCAATAGTAGCCTTAGGAATAGGACCATTCATAACAGCATCTTTGATTATGATGGTCGCTCAAACTAAATTATTTCCACCAGTTCATAGGTTAAGTCAATCAGGACCGCTAGGTAGACGTAAAATAAATATTATTACAAGACTTTTAACTATTTTTATAGCTATAGCTCAATCAATTTTCTTAATTAGAACATTGTTTGATGCCAATTTAGGAGCACAAAGTTTTGTATATTTAAGCAACAATGCAGCTTATTATAAATACTTTATTTTACCTTGTATACTTATTAGCGGTTCTTTGTTTTCTTTATTTTTAGGAGAACAAATTACTGAAAAAGGAGTTGGTAATGGGACTTCACTTTTAATTTTTACAGGAATCGCAACACGTTTACCAAGTAAATTAAAAGGAGCCTTTAATTACTTTATTTCAGGATCTAATTCAGACTCTTTGATTAGTAATATAATTTTCTTTGGAGTTTATATTATTGGTTTTTTAGTTTTAATTTTTATAGTTGCATATGTTTATACTGCAGAAAGAAAAATACCTATTCAACAAACAGGATCTGGAATGACTAAAAATGTTAAAGATATTTCAGTATTGCCAATTAAAGTAAATCCAGCAGGTGTTATGCCAATCATTTTTTCTTTAATTGTTTTATCTTTACCAACTTTAATAGTAGGACTTCTTGATCCATACACTTCATCTACAAGATATTTTGTAGAAAGAAGTTTAAGATTAACTGATCCAATTGGATTTAGTCTATTTGTAGTTATTACCTTTTTATTTGCAATTGGTATGGGATTACAACAGTCTAGAGTGGATAAAATTTCAGAAGATTTTGGAAAAAATTCAACCTTTATTCCTGGAATAAGACCAGGAGAACAAACAGAAGATTATTTAATTTCTGTTGTTTTAAGACTTTCTATTTTCTCTGCATTTTATCTTGTAGCAATTGGTTCTTTAGAACCTATTATGCAAATGTTTGGAATGCCACGGAGCATTACATTTGGTGGAACTTCTATTATTATTTTAATAACCACAGCATTAGAAACAATAGGTCAAATTAAAGCAAGAAGACAATCAGAAAAAATTTCACAAAAAAGAAGAAAAATTAGTAAATCATTTACTAAACAAAATAAAAATAACGGAGATTTATTATGATAAAAAACATAATTTTTTTAGGTGCACCAGGAGTTGGAAAAGGAACTGTTGCATCATTGCTTGCAAAAGAAATTGATTTTATTCATTTATCAACAGGAGAAATTTTTAGAACCGCAATTAGAAACCAAACTAAATTAGGTTTGGAATTAAAAAATATTGTTGAAAGTGGTAGATATGTTCCTGACAATATAACTAATGAAATAGTAAAAGAAAAGTTAGAAGAATTAAACAAACAAAACGTTAACTTTATTTTAGATGGTTATCCAAGAACAATTAATCAAGCAGATTTTTTATCAAATTTAAGCACTTCTCAAATAAAAAATGTTATTTTATTACAAGCTCCAAGTGAAGTTATTATTCAAAGACTTTCTAAAAGAAGATATTGCCCTACTTGTTCTGCAACTTATCATCTTGATTTCAAACCTTCTGCAAAGCAATTACTTTGCGAAAATGACGATACAGTTTTATTACAAAGAAAAGATGATGAAGAAGAAGCAATTATTCGTAGATTAGAAGTTTATAATAATGAAACTAAAGTATTAATAGATTATTATAAAGACAAAAATATGTTAATCACTATAGATGCAACACAAACTCCAGAATTCATAGTACAAAAAATAGTTAAAGAAATTTTATAAAATGAGCAAATTGATAAAAAAAGATTTTGAAATAGAATTAATAACTAAATCAGCAAATATTCTTTCAGAAGTAAAAAAAATAGTTTATGATGCAATAGAAGAAGGGGTTTCTTTATTGCAACTAGACAAACTTGCTTATGATGAAATTATCAAAAGAAACGCAGAACCAGCTTTTTTAGGTTACCAAAATTTTCCTAACACAATTTGCGCTTCTTTAAATCATGAGTTAATTCACGGAATTCCGGATCAAAGAATTTTAAAAACAGGGGATTTAATTTCTATAGATTTAGGAGTTAAATATAAAGGATACTATTCAGATTCTGCCTTTTCCAAATCAGTTGGAAAAGAAAATAATCTTGAAAACGAAAAACTGATTTCTGTTGCAAAAAGAGCAATAGATGCCGGTATAAATGCAATCAAACCTGGAGCAAGGATAGGAGATATTTCTAAAGCAATTTCCAAGGTTATTTTTGAAAACAAAATGTTTACAACAGAGGAATTTTGTGGCCACGGAATTGGAAAAAAACTTCATGAAGCACCTAATGTTTACAATTTATATACAGGAGATAAAGGGATTTTGTTAAGAGATAATATGGTAATTTGTATAGAACCTATGATTTTACAAGAAAGTCCGGAAGTTAAAATATTAAGTGATGGTTGAACTGTGGTTCCAAAATATAACCGTAAAAAAACAGTTCACGTGGAAGAAACCATTTTAATTAAAAATGGAAAAGGAATAATTTTAAGTTAATTCAAAGAGTTGGAAAAATTCAAAAATTTAGTATAATTTTTAATGTTAATTATACAAGCCTGGCATAAGGCAATGTCGAAATAAGTCCAGGTATTTCTTTAAAGGGCACAATTACTTTTAAAGAAATAAAATAATAATAAATACCAAACATTAATTGTACAAATAAAAAACCAAAAGAGGTATTTCAATAAATGGCAAAAGATGCAATCAAAATGACAGGTAAAGTAATTCAAGCACACAATTCTAGTGAGTATGAAATTTTATTAGAAAATAATGCTAAAATTCAAGCTCACATTTCAGGAAAAATGAAAATGTATCACATTAAAATAATTCCTGGAGATAGTGTTGATGTTGAAATTAGTCCTTATGATTGAACAAAAGGAAGAATTGTTTATCGTCATAAATAAAGGAGATTTATGAAAGTAAGAGCATCAGTTAAAAAGATGTGTAAAGACTGTAAAATAATCAAAAGAAATGGAATAAATAGAATCATTTGTATTCTACCAAAACACAAACAAAGACAAGGTTAGGAAAATATGGCTAGAATTTTAAACATAGAAATTCCAAATAATAAGAGAGTTGTTATTTCTCTAACTTATATTTTTGGGATAGGAAAATCAAGAGCTCAAGAAATTTTACAAAAGGCTCAAATAGACGAAAATATTCGTGTAAAAGATTTAAGTGA
This sequence comes from Mycoplasma sp. AC157, assembly GCF_054343415.1. Lineage (NCBI taxonomy): Bacteria > Bacillati > Mycoplasmatota > Mollicutes > Mycoplasmatales > Mycoplasmataceae > Mycoplasma > Mycoplasma sp. AC157. Next base: position 13,000 of record NZ_JBTGVE010000005.1, read on the forward strand.
AGAACAATTATCAAAAATAAGAGATATAGCTTCACAATATACAACAGAAGGTGATTTACGTCGTGAAGTAGCTATTAACATTAAAAGATTAATGGAAATTAAATGTTATAGAGGAATCAGACATAGAAAAGGATTACCAGTTCGTGGTCAAGTAACTCAGAAAAATGCACGTACAAGAAAAGGACCAAGAAAAACTGTTGCTGGAAAGAAAGGTAAATAAGATATGGCTAGAAAAGTTAAAAGAAAAAATATTACTAGCGGAATCGCTCACATTCACTCAACTCACCAAAACACAATTGTAACTTTTTCAGATGAAAAAGGTAATGTAATTGCATGATCTTCATCTGGTGCTATTGGATATAAAGGGACAAAAAAGAAAACTCCATATGCAGCAGGATTAGCAGCAGCAGCAGCATCTGAAGCAGCTAAAGAACATGGAATTAAAGAAGTTAAAGTTGAAATTAAAGGTTTAGGACCAGGAAAAGATGCAGCAAGAAAACAAATTGAAGTTTCAGGTATTACTGTTACTGAAATTAAAGATGTTACACCTATTCCACATAACGGAACAAGACCTCCAAGAAAAGTAATCAAAAGAGAAACAAAAAGATAGGAGTTGTTAAGTTATGCAAAAAATGGCAAAAGTAAATTACAAAGAAGAAAAAGAAAATAAACATTCAGATTATTTCACTTCTTTTGTTTTAGAACCTTTAGAAAGAGGATTTGCTAACACTTTAGGTACAGCTTTAAGAAGAACAATATTATCTTCAGTTTCTTCAGTTGCTCCATTTGCAATTAGAATTGAAAAAGTAGATCACGAATTTCAAGCAATCGACAACGTAGAAGAAGATGTAGTTACTTTATTAAATAATTTAAAGAAAGTAAAGTTTATTTATAATAAAGAAGTTTTTATTGATAAAAAACCTGTAAGAGTTTCATTTAATTATGATAAATTTACTGAAAAAAATATTTTTGCAAAAGATATTCAACTACCAGCAGGAGTAACTATTGTAAACCCTGATCAACAAATCGCAACTCTTTCTAAAGCAAACGCTTTAAAATTCGAAATGTTTTTATTATCAGGAAGAGGATTTGTTTCTTTTGAAGACAACAAAAAAAATATTTTAGAATATGGTTCTGAATTAGAATCAAATTTAAAATCAGGAACCATTTTAGCAGTTGATTCAGATTTTTCACCTGTTACAAATGTTCAATATAAATTTAGTGAACTTAACTCAGCTTCTAACATTATTCAAGAAAAACTAGAATTTAATGTTAAAACAGATGGAACAGTAGAAGCAAAAGAGGTTATTGCTCAAGCTGCAAAAATTTTAATTGCACATTTGAAAATAGTTTCAAATACTGAAAATTTAGAAATTAATGAAAAAGACTATTTTGAAGAAGAAAAAGTTAAAGAAGAAACTCCTAAAGATAAATCAATTGATATTAATGATTTAAGTTTAACAGTAAGATCATTAAATGCTTTAAGACGTGCAGGATTTAGAACTGTAGCAGACTTAGAAAAAATTGATGAAGAAGAATTAAATAATGTTAAAAATTTAGGTAAAAAATCCGTTCAAGAAATTATTGAAAAATTAGCTGAACGCGGTATTTCACTTAAGAAAGGAGACTAAAAATGGCTAATCCAACACAATTATTTAGAAGAAATTCAACTTGAAGAAAACACGTTTTACGTTCTTTATCTACAGATGTTATTGTTCACGGAAGAATCACAACAACAGAAGCAAGAGCTAAAGAATTAAGAAAACACGTTGAGAGATTAATTACAAAAGCAAAAACTAATACACTTGCTTCTCGTCGTTTAGCAGCTGCATTTTTAAGAGATGTAAAAACCAGTGATGGTAAATCAGCATTATCATATTTATTCGATGTAGTAGGACCAAAATATAAAAGTCGTAATGGTGGTTATACAAGAATAATTAAATTGCCTGCAAGACAAGGTGATAATTCTAAAATGGCTATTATCGAATTAGTTTAAAATATGAAAATAACCGTTTTTGGTTATTTTTTTTATAAAAGATTTGGTTTTATAAAAAAAAGTATTATAATTTAAAAGCAATATTTATTAAATACCTGTTACATTATTAAATAAATTATTAAATTATCAAGGAAGGAACAATGAGACAAACAACTATTGTTAAGCATCTTGAAACAGACAAAAAATGATATGTTATTGATGCAGAAGGACAAGTTTTAGGGCGTTTAGCAACTTTAGCTGCTACTTATTTAAGAGGAAAAAATAAACCTACATTTACTCCAAATGTTGATATAGGAGATAACATTATTGTTATAAATGCAGAAAAAGTAATTTTAACTGCAAACAAAGATGAAAATAAAATTTATTATTCACACTCAGGTTATCCAGGTGGATTAAAATCAATTAAAGCAAAAGATTTAAGAGCAAAAAAACCAGCAGCTATTGTTGAAAAAGCAATTAGAGGAATGTTACCACACACAAAATTAGGAAATAGACAAAGAGTAAATTTATTTGTATATGCTGGACCTGAACATAAACATGAAGCACAAAAACCAATGAAATTAGAGGTTAAATAATGGCTAAAGAAATGAAAAATCAAAAAATGTTAACTGGAACATTCTATCGTGGTTTAGGAAGAAGAAAATCTTCTACTGCAAGAGTTATCTTAAAACCAGGAAAAGGAAAATTTACAATTAATAAAAGAGAAGCTAAAGACTATTTAATGTCAGATCTTTTAATTAAAGATGCTTTACAACCTTTAACTATTACAGAAACAGAAGGAACATGAGACATTATCGTTAATGCTTCTGGTGGTGGTTTATCTGGGCAAGCTGGAGCAATTAGATTAGGAATAGCAAGAGCTTTATTAGAATCTTCAAAAGATTATAAACCTAATTTAAGAGAAACAGGTATGTTAACAAGAGATGCAAGATCTAAAGAACGTAAAAAATACGGACTTAGAAAAGCACGTAGAGCAAGACAATTTTCTAAACGTTAATATAAAACACACATTTTGTGATATAATTTGTATGCAATTTGCATATAAATTTATTAATGGGAGCGTAGCTCAGACGGTTAGAGCACACGACTGATAATCGTGAGGTCGATGGTTCGATTCCATTCGTTCCCACCATTTCAAATTTTGACCAAAGACGGTAGATGCTGTCTTTTTTTATTTTTTGTAGAAATATTTGTTTAAAATAATATAATTAGATTATCCAAGTGATTAAGGAGGAAAAATGAGAAAAACAGAATTTTATATAATAGATAAGTTTAGCAAAGAACTTGGTCTTATCAACAGAACAGATGGTACAATTCCTTTTTATCCCATCTTTCCCAGTTTGCCCTAAGAAATTAGACTAAAATTGGAATTTATAGATTTTTACTATATATTTACATATATAGTAATTTTTATTAAAAAAAATAAAAAAAATAATTGCACTTAATTGCATTTTGTGGTATAATATAAGGATGGAAAAGAAAAATTTAATATTATTTAATGTTTCAGGAAACAAAAAAGGTGTAATTTATAAATACGTTGGATGGACAACGGGTTTTGGAAAAGCACCAACAAGATGATTTAGCCTTGGAAATTTAGAAAAATTACTTGAGAAAAAAGAAAATGCAGTAGAAATTCTAAAAGAAAAACTAAAATCTTTTTCTTCACTTGATAAAAAAGAAAGAGTTCGGTCTGCATTATTGGAGTCTTTGGAAAGCGCTGAGTTTGTAAGAGTAAATAAAAATGTTGGACACGAATTGATAGAAGACTTACTCAATAAACACAACATTTTTGAATCTTTTGAGAAAACAAGACATAAGGATATGAAGAAAATCTTCAATTTTTTAGTTGCAAAAAGGATTTACAATCCTTCAAGTATTTTCTCTTCCTTTAGTGATCAAGGTGAATTCAATAGTGATATTTCAGCATCAAAAAATAGCTTTTATAGACTTCTTGACATTGTTGAAAACAATCAATCAAATCTTGTAAATGCACTGCATCAAATGGTATTGAAAGAAACAAACAGGAATTTAAGTGAAATTTATTTTGACTCATCAACTGTTTATTTTGAATCTTTTCAAAGAACAGGTTATAGACAAACCGGTTATTCTAAAGATGGAAAATTCAAAGAAGATCAAATTGTAATTGCCTTAGCATGTGATGGAAATGGAGTCCCTTTCCATATTAAAGTTTTTAGTGGTAATACTCCAGATTCAAAAACTATGATTGAATTCTTGCTTGAACTTGAGCAAATGTATAAAATTAAAAACATAACTGTAATTGCCGATCGTGGAATGAGTACATCCGGAAATATCAGATTTTTAGAGCAAAAAGGTTATGGCTTCATCATTTCTTACAAAGCAAAAGCAAGTTCTAAAGAATTCAAAGAATATGTTTTGAATGAGAAAGATTATGTTTATGTAAATGATAATTTAAAATACAAATCAACAGATTTCTTTTCCACTTTTAAAAACAAAAGAGTTACAGAAAATGTCAGAAGAAGAATTGTAACTATAAGCAAATCAAGAGCTTTAAAAGATAGAGAAGATAGACAAAATTTAATTAATAATTTTAAAAAGAAACAAAATAAAGATGGAACTGTAGATTCTTCAAAAATGCTTGGTACTAAAAAATGTAAATACTTTACTGAGATATCAAAATTAAAATTTGAATTGGATTACAAAAAAATTCAAAGAGATGAAGAATTTGATGGTGTTTATGTATATGAAACCAATTTATTAAATTTAAGTGAATCTCAAATAATTCATTTATATTCTAAACAATGACAAATTGAATCAAATTTTAGAAGTTTAAAAAGTTATTTAGCAATAAGACCAACTTATGTTTATTTAGATAGCCACATTGTAGCTCACACACTTTTATGTTTTGCTTCATTAGTAGTTTTAAAATTATTCATTCATAAAACAAATGAATATTATTTTAAACACAGAATTAATAATCATCTTACTGAATGACAATTTATTAAAATTTTAAGTTTAGTTAGAGAAGAAATATTTATAAATAACATTACAGGAGAAGAAATAGAAAGAAAAAGAGAAAAATCAGGAAGCGATATCGATCTTTGAAACAAGTATGATGAGATCAAAAAAATTGTAATTAAGTCAGATAAATAAAAACCGTTTTGCCCCATAAAACAGGCGTAAACGGTTTTTTAATTCTTGAAACTGGGAAAGACGGGAAAAATGAGAAAAACAGAATTTTATATAATAGATAAGTTTAGCAAAGAACTTGGTCTTATCAACAGAACAGATGGTACAATTCCTTTTTATAAGAAAACTTCTAAAGAATATCAAGCTACAAAACCAGATGGATATTATTTTTATGATGGTGTTATTTTTATATTAGATGCTAAAGCAGAAAATAAACCTTTTAAGGGACAACTTAAAGATTATATGACTTTAGATAAGCATAAAAATATCATTGGATTTGAATTTAACGGAACTGAATTAAATGTTTATTTAAAGACTAAAGCCAATGAATTCAAGCACCTTAAAGATGAAATAAGAATTAAAAATTATGAATATTATAAAAATAAATATTTTAATTCTTCAAAAGAAAATAATGAAGATTTAATTTATGACTATTCCAAACAATTAGCAAATTCTTTTAGATATGCTAAAATTAACAAACAAATGACTGTACCTTTTATAGGAGCAGTTATGCTTTGTTGCAAATGAGGTAGTTATAATGAACTAGATCGTAAATCTTCAAAGAATTTAATTAAATCTTTAGGCGAACAAATTGTTAATAATATAAAAGAACGAAATAATTTATTTAAAAATGAAAAAATAGAAACTATCAAAAAATATTTAGATGATCCAACTTTTGAAAAAGTTGCAGTAAGTGATTTAATACAAATTATGGATATAATTACTACTATTTATAATTTAATTAATATTAGTGATAGAGATAAAAAAGGTCATGATATTATGAATACTTTTTTAAAGGTTTTTAGGAAATGAAATTCTGCCAATGCAAAAGAGAAAGGAGAAGTTTTTACTCCTGATCATATTGCTGAAATTATGTATAAAATATTAGATATTGATGTTTTTAATGATGTAATTTTAGATCCAACATGTGGTAGTGGAACCTTTTTAACAAATGCTATGGCAAATATGACTAAAGACGCAGAAGCAATTTTAAATTATAAACATAATTTAGATGAAACTACTAAAATAACAAAAATTTATGAAATTTCTCAAAAAATTAAAGAAGAGCAATTAATCGGAATAGAATATGATGAATTTAATACAACTCTTGCTAGAATTAATATGTTGCTACATGGTGATGGAAGTACTCAAATATATTGAGACGACTGTTTTGTAAAATTACCACTTTTAAAAAATAAATATTCCAAAGTTCTTATGAATCCTCCTTTTAGTCAAAAAGATACAGAACTAAAATTTTTATATCATACTCTTTTAAATTTAAAACCAGAAGGTAAAATAGCTTGTATTTTACCTAAAAGTTGTTTAAATGGTTCAAGTGCAAATTATAATTACTTACAGAAAATTTTTGAACTCTCAAAAATAGATAAAGTTATTTCGCTTCCAAGGGATGTTTTTCAACCTAATGCTGGTGTTAATACTTCAATAGTTGTTTTAGAAAAATATTCACAAAAACAACTTGATATCTTAGAAAATAATCCATCTCTTTTAGAAAAAACTCATAAACAAGAAATAATGTTGATAGATTTTAGTGATGATGGTTTTGTATATGCTAATGAAAGAAGATTAGAAACTGAAAAATATAAAGAAAAAGTAGAAAAATTTTACCAAATTTTAGAAGGTAATTACAATGAGTTTCAAGCAAAGATTGTAAACCTTTCTTTTAAAGATGAACTTGCTTTTGAAAAGTATTCAACAAATAGGGAATTAGAAGTTTTGGACAAAACTTTTATTAAATATTTAAGGGAAAACATTGCGGCTAAAATTTTATCAGGAATCGAACCTAAAATGTTTTTTGAAAAAATTAACATAAAGAAAAAATATGAAAATTTAGAATATAAAAATTTTAAAATTTGCGACATCCTTTCTTTTGTTTCTAAGGGAAGACAAAAGAAATCTATTGATAGAAAACTTGAAAATAAATATATAAAAGGAATACCAGTAATTATTGCAAAAAAAGACAATAATGGAATCGGTGGTTTATTACCGGAAGAAGATATTAGTGAAGTTTTTGAAAATAAAATAGTAATGATTAATGGTGGTGATGGAGGAGGGGGTAAAACATATTATTGTGACTTTAAATTTGGAGCAACTTCATTTGTAAATATTTTAGATATTAATCAAGTTTATAAAGAAAAAGCAGAAAAATTCCCTTTATCACAATTTTATTTAGCAATAATTATTAGCGAAAGATTATTTAAATCTATAGGGCATGGAAGAACTCAAAAAAACGAAGTACCTAGTATTGAAATTAAACTCCCTATCAACTCAAAAGGAGAAATTTATTTTGAATATATGGAAGAATTTATTAAACATTTAAAAATTTTTGATAAATAAAACTACTTATTTTTTCTAAATAGAAAATAAAACAAAATTTATTTATTTGGCAAAAAATAAAAAAAATATATAATTTAATAGCAATAGATAAAAATTGCAGAAAGTAGATTAATCTCTCACCTAATTGGTTATTCCATGGGTATGCTACAATTTTGTTTATAAACTTATTTTATTTGTAAATTGTAACTAATAGAGAGAAAGTGGTTATTACCACTTTATTTTATTTAAATTCGTAAGGAGAAACAGTTATTAGTAAATTAAATAACAATTTTGGGAATAAAAAGAAACCACAACAAGAACATTTTGTTAATGATAATATTCCCTTTTCAAAAATTTTCGTAATCAATTCAGATAATACTCAAATAGGTGTTCTTTCAAAAAATGAAGCCATCGAAATGGCAAAAGAACAAAAAATGGACTTAGTTATTATTTCTATTGATAATTCAGGTGACAAACCTAAACCAATAGGAAGAATAATGGATTATGGAAAATTTAAATATGAAAGAAAGAAAAAACAAAAGGAAGTAAAAGAAAAACAAACTTTTGTTAATAATAGAGAAATTAGACTAACTCCAGGAATAAATGTCAAAGACATTGAAACTAAAGCAAGAAAAGCTAGGGAATTTCTTTTAGATGGAGATAGAGTTAAAATTTCTTTAAAATTTAGAGGTAGGGAAGCTTCTAGACCTGAACTTGGAAAAGTTGTGTTGGATAAATTTTATGAATACATTTCTGACATAGCTAAAATTACAAAAGATGCACAGCAAAATGAAAGATTTTTAGATATGTATGTTGAAAGGGATAAAAAGAAATTACCACATTTGACAAGTTCTAAAAAAGAAAAAGAATTAAAACAAGAAGAGAAAGGTAAAACCGAAAATGCCAAAAATGAAAACTAAATCCTCTTTAAAAAAGAGATTAAAAGTTACAGGAAGTGGAAAAGTTAAAAGAGGACAAGCTTATAGATCTCATTTAGCTCAAAACAAAACAACTAAACAAAAAAGACACGCAAGAAAAGCTACATTAGTTTCTGCATCAGATTTAAAAAGAATAAAAGGTTTATTTTAATAACATAGAAAGAGGTAACAACAATGAGAGTTAAAGGTGGAACTGTTACAAGACAAAGAAGAAAAAAATGATTAAAATTAGCTAAAGGATATTGAGGACATAAATCAATAGGATTTAAAGTTGCAAAACAAGCAGTTGTTAAATCTTGAACTTATGCTTTTAGAGATAGAAAACAAGTAAAAAGAGATTTTAGAAAATTATGAATAGCAAGAATTAATGCTGCTTCTAGACCTCTTGGAATTACATATTCTCAATTAATTAACGGACTTAAAAAAGCTAATATTGAAGTTAATAGAAAAATGCTTTCAGAACTTGCAATTCATCATCATGAAGTTTTTGAAACTATCATTAAACAAGCAAAAAGTGCTTTAAAATAATTAGAAAAGGAGAATAAATATGGCAAGAAAAGATGCAATAACAGGAAAAGGTCCTATGGTGGGAAATAAAAGATCTCACGCTTTAAATGCTACTAAAAGAACTTTTAGATTAAACTTGCAAAAAATGAAAATACTTAATGAAAAAGGGCAAGTTGTTACAATTAAAGTAAGTGCAAAAACAGCAAGAACTTTACGTAAAAACGGTAAATCAAACTAGTTTTTAATTAATATAACAAAAAATAACCTAAAAATTTTAGGTTATTTTTCTTCACTTTTGTCTTCGTTTTTATCTTTAATTTTTCCAAATTCGCCTTTTATATGACAAGATCTACATCTTGCTTCATATTCTTCAGTGTCCCCTAAAAGTTTTACATTTTTACTATTAATTTTTCTAAAACTTGTAGATGCTGCATTTTTACACTTTACACATACTGCCTGCAATTTTGTAACATTTTCAGCCATTGAAAGTAATGCTGGAACAATACTAAAAGGTCTTCTTAAATAATCCATATCCAAACCGCTTACTATTACTCTTACACCATCATCAGCTAAATCACTAAGCAAATTAAGAACATCTTTACCAAAAAAGTGAACTTCATCAATAGCGATTGCTTTATAATTTTTTTTATTAAATAACTCTTTTATTTCTTCAGCTGTAGAAGCATTAAAAGTTGATATTTTCGCTCCTGATCTAGAAATTATTTCATCTTCTGCAAACCTATTATCAAAGTGTGGTTTAACTACTAAAGTTTTAATATTTGCATATTCTAAAATCCTAATTCTTTTTAACAATTCTTCGCTTTTTCCGGAAAACATAGGACCGGTAATAACTTCAATCATTCCTTCAGAAAATTTTTTGTACATCATTCATACTCCTTTGCTTGTGTATTAATTATTATAATTATAAAAAGCAAAAAAATGAAAAATTTTTTATTTTTTTATTTTTAATTTATATTACATTAAAATTTGGTAAAATTTTTATATTAATTTAATTAATATAAATTAAATAGCAAACTAAAGAGGTAAATATGTCAAAAGAAAAACTTTCTAAAAAACTTGCAAGATTAAATTCCAAAAGCGAGAAAAAACAAAAAAAAGAAAGAACACCAGAACAAATTAAAAAAAGAAAAATCCTTAATGGAGTTTTATTTGCATCAGCTGCTTTGGTAGTTTCTGGATTGGCTATAGGAATTCCTTTAGGTATCACTAATGCACAACCTACAAAAATTGCAGCTAGAGCAGATTCAGATATTTTAGTAAGTATATCTACACCAAACGGTCCTAAAAACTTAAATCTTCAAGATATTATCAACGCAACCCAAACAGATTCAGTTATTAATAAAGAACAATTTGATGAAGCACAAAAAGTTTTAATTAATTATCTTTATGAAGAAGAATATGATGCTTCTCAATTATTCAAAAAAGCATGAGATAAATCTTATGTAGCAGGTAAAACAAGTGCAAACGATAGATTCAATCCTAATTTTAAAAGTTACGATGATTTAAAACAATCACAACAAAAATTCCTTGAAGACGAAAGAAGAAGATATCAAAGAACTTATGGTTTCCAAAACTGAGAATCTGAATTTAATAAATATATTTCTACAGATCCAAAATTTGGTGGAGCAGTCAATTTTGATAAAGCAGTTGAATATTTAACATATAAAGAAGCAGAAAAAAAAGCTTTCGCAAGATTTACTCCAGAGTTTTCAACAACATACTTATATAAAGATGTTAAAAATAGAGTATTAAGTGAAGATATTAAAGATAAAAATGGAAATATTGTTTATAAAAAAGGTGATAGATTATTTAAAGATATTATCATTTTAGAAGATGATGCTGACAAAGGTTCAAACGTTGTAAATGGATTTATTCCAAATATCGAAAGAGAAAGTGATAAATCTAAAACAGAATCTGAAAAAGAAAAAATTAAAGATGAATACAAAGTTTCTGCATTTTTAACAAATTCTTATGTCAAAGAGTATATGAATGCAAATAATGTAATTAATAAATTTTATTTTAACAATAATGCTTTATTAAAAGATAAATTTTCATTTTTTGATGTTTCTCAATTAGTTATTCATGCTAATCAAAATTCTTCAAATGCACAAGATGCATGAACAATTGCTAAAGCTGATTTAAAAGAATTATTAAGATATTCAGTAACCCAAATAAATTCTAATGATTTAACCACACAAGAAGTAAAAACTACACTAAGTTTAATTGAAAACTTCAAAGGAAATACTGCTACTTCAGATGAGAATCAAAAATCTACTGATAGAATTTTACTTAACACAATTAATTCATCAGTTAATAAAACAAATGCACAAAATTTAGGACAATTACCTTTAAGAAATTTAAGTCAAATTTTTGATAGTGAAGATTCTTCTTATGGCATTACATTTTTAGATAATGTATTTAGTGCAAAAGAAGCAACACATATTTTATCCACTACTTTATTTAGTAAAATTAAAGAAAAGTTATTTGCAAATGGACATGAAAATTTACTTCCAGATGCTTCAACTTTAACTAATAAAAAATTAACTGAAATTAATGAACTAAATAAAAAAATAGCAGATTTTATTGATAAACTAAGCGATGGAGAACTTAAAAAAGCTGGTGAAGCTTTTAAAGAAACTTTTGGAGAAACTACCGATTCAAGTTATAGAATTCACACAATTTATAAATTAACTGAAAACAGTTCAATTATTTATTCAAGTAAAGGATTGAATATTATTTTAAAAAATTCAATAAACACTTTTGATAAATTACAAGAAATTCTTAAAAAAGAATTACAATTAAATGCTAATAATCAAATTAACTCTTCAATAACTAACAGACTTAAAATAAATGACTTATTTAATGAATTAAAAAACGAAAGTTTTGTTTTAAAAGACACAATATCTGATGAAAAATTTAAAACTAAATTATTGACAGATGTAAAAAGTAATAAGTCTGAAGAAGAAAAAACCAATTATATTAAGTCTTTAGAAAAAAATATTGATAATAAAATAATTTCTTATTCTAATGATTTAATTTTAAAAATAAATACTAAAATTGAAACTTATTTAACAGAAATTAAAAAATACAATTTAAATGCTGATTTTAATTTTGACAACACTAAAAACTACTGAACAATTACAGGAAAAACAGAAAAATCAGATGTAGACACTATTTATGATGCTTTACAAAAACATTTTGGAATTATTAAAAATAAATAAAGGAGAATGAAATGAAAAAAATTAAATATTCATTATTAACAAGTGTTATAGCGGGAATTATTCCGTTATCTGTTGTTTCTTGTTCTCCTGTTGAAGTAGAAAGTTCAGAAAAAATAATTCAAGATGAGAAATTAAAAAAAGAAGTAGTTAAAAGATTTATTGAAACCAAATATATCGAAACCATTTTAACTGATAAATGATTTAAAAATCAAAACTTAGATCAAGAATTTAAAAACAAAAATAGCGAATTTTATGCATTAGCTAAAAAAGCATTTAATTTTTACCAAAAACAAGAGTTGAAAAAAGACAGCACCTTTACAGTAAAATTTATAAATGATTTAAATTCTAATAATTTTTTAACTACAGAAGAATTAAAAGAATTATATACAGAGGTAGGACCAAATAAATTATTTACAGAAAAAGGATTTGAAATTTTATTTAACAACAATAATTCAGATTTAAAAAACAATATTTTAAAAATGGTTTTAGTTTTTAAATTCTTAACTAGTTCTGAATCTAAAGATATTATTGAATCCAATAAATATAAAACAAATTCAGCGGAAAAAAACACAAATTATAATCAAAGATTAGCATATCAAAATACTAATCCAGAAACCAAAGATTTCTTTTTAAAAACACTTTTATTAGAAAAACAACCTGCTCAAATTTGAAAATATGAGTCTACTGATTCAGATGACTTAGCCACTTATAATTTATTAGAAATTAAAGATGAAAATTCTTTTAACTCTTTAGTAGATGAAAGATTTAAAAATTCCAAAAACACCAATAAAATACAGGATTTTGAGTTATTAAATGTGAATGATGATATTGATTTAAAACAATTATTATCATATCAAGGAATTCTCTACAATCAAGGTTCTAACCCTAAAGGAAGTTTTAATTATGATGTTTATACTTTGAAAAGAGAGACAAATATAAAGAGCGGATTTGTGGATGAAAATTCTAGAATTATATATTCTAAAAATGATTTAGCAGCTGCAGAAAGTTGAAAAGGTAAAAAAGAATTACCTATCAAACTAAAAGACTCTTTTGACAAGACAAAAACAAAATATCAATTAACTAAAGAAGATATTGAAGTTGTTAAAGCAGCAGAACATAGTGATGTTACTTATACTGTTGAAAAAATTATGCCTTTTGAATCAGATAGCATCCAAAAAAGAGCAACAGTAATTATCAAGATGGTATTGACTGCAAACAAAGACCAACAACACCCTTCTGTAAGAACTTATGCAGTAGATGTAACTTGAGATTCAAGCACACCTTCTTACTCTCCTAATATTTCTGATGCAGGTAGAGTACTTAGTGATTATCCTTCTTCTGTAAAAGCTATAAGTAGTGATTTAACCAAAATATCAGCTTCTTATGTAAATAAAATTGTGCCTTTATTTGATGAAAACAAAGCAACAACAAAAGACAATGTAACAACATATAAAACTTATTTCTCTTTAGATCACACACCTTGAAATACAGTAGAACAAAAGGAAATATTGGCATTTTCATTATATTTAGCAGACAAAAACACTCTATATGAAGAGATTAAAAAATTCTATGAAGATGCTGGTTACAAAATTGAATATAAAGATTCAATTTTAGACCCAGAATCAAATAATAAAAATACAACTAAAAAATAGAGATGTAAAATGGAACAATTATTTTTAAAAATTATAAATAGAGAAATACCAGCAAATATCATTTATGAAGATGAAAGAGTTATAGCTTTTCTTGATATAAAACCAGTTACAAAAGGACATTTTTTAGTAGTTCCTAAAATTTATTCTAGAAATTTATTTTCTATTGAAAATAGTGACTTAGAATATTTAATTGTAAAGGCAAAAGAACTTGCAATTGAACAAACTCAAAAATTAAATGTAAAAGGTTTTAAACTACTTGTAAACAACGAAAAAGAAGCAGGTCAAGAAGTTTTTCATACTCATATTCACATAATACCAAGTGAAAAATAAAAAAATCTCTTCTTTATTTTAAGAAGAGATTTTTATGGTCTATTTGATATGGTGCCAACAACAGGAATCGAACCTGCGACCCCATCCTTACCATGGATGCGCTCTACCTACTGAGCTATGATGGCTTTTCTATAATATTATAAACTAATTTAACAAAAATAGGAGTAAATTATGATGAGATTTTTTGCACAAAAAAAAGAAAATAATTATTTTATATTATCCAATGAAACTCTCCATCACATAAAGGTAGCTAGAATAAAAAACGAAAAAATAATTTGTATATATGAAGAAAAATTCTATATTTGTCATTTAGAAGGTGATTTAGCGATAATTGAGCAAGAACTTAAAGAAAATCACGAATTTAATGAACCTGTTATCATAGCAAGTGCAATAATTAATATCAAGCGTTTTGAGTGATTAATTCAAAAGGCTACAGAACTAGGTGCAAGTGATTTTTATCCAATTTTTAGTGAAAATGTTGAGCAAAAATTAGGCAACGACATTGACAAAAAAATTGAAAGATGACAAGAAATTGCCAAAAGTTCCACGCAACAAAGTTTCCGAAATAAAGTTATGAAAATACATTATCCCATTAACTTTAAAGAAATTTTAAACTTAAATATAAAAAATAAATATATAGCATATGAAAAAGTTGAAACTTCTGATAAAAATATTCTTTTTCCTCAAAATTCTTTATTTTTAATAGGTCCAGAAGGCGGTTTTAGTCAACAAGAAGTGGACTTAGCTTTAAAAAACAACTTTAAAGCAATAAGTTTAGGAAAAAGAATATTAAGAGCAGAAACCGCTCCTTTGTTTATTTTATCTAGAATAGAAGAAAATTAATTTTTTATAAAATAAAAAATAAATTTAAAGTAAAATTCAATTATGAGAATAATAAAAGCAACGTTAAATGATGAAGGTAGAACATTATATAAATTTATAATTAAATATTTTAACAAGGTTCCTTTATCTAAAATAGAAAAACTTTTTCGCTTAAAAGATATAAAAATTAATGGTAAAAGAAACAATAATAAAAAATATATTATTAGAGTTAATGATGAAATTCAAGTTTATGGATTAAATGAAGA
Source organism: Mycoplasma sp. AC157 (assembly GCF_054343415.1). Lineage (NCBI taxonomy): Bacteria > Bacillati > Mycoplasmatota > Mollicutes > Mycoplasmatales > Mycoplasmataceae > Mycoplasma > Mycoplasma sp. AC157. Next base: position 28,255 of record NZ_JBTGVE010000005.1, read on the forward strand.
AAAAATAAATCAAGAATTTACAACTGCTATTAACAGTAAAGAAAAAAACTTTTCTATAATATTTGAAGATAAAAATATTTTAATAGTAAATAAAGAAGAAAATATAGCTATTCATAGTGAAGATAATTGTTTAGATTTGCAAATTTTAAACTATTTGAATTTTAAGCAAAAAGATTCTTTTATTCCATCTCACATAGGTAGAATAGATAAGAAAACTTCAGGAATAGTAATATATGCGAAAAATTATAAAGCACTTGTCGAATTAAAAGAAAAACAAAAGAAATTTGAAAAAATTTATATCTTTAAATCCGATATAAAAATAGAGAATAAATTTACTTCTTCACTTTTTCTTGAAAAAGATGAAAATAAACAAAAAATGAAAGTAGTAAAAGACTCAAATATATTTGCCATAACAGAATTTTTTAGTGAAAATTCTAAAAAATATGCAAGATTAATAACAGGGAAAAAACATCAAATTAGAGTTACTTTATCGCATTTAGGTTTTCCAATTTATGGCGATACAAAGTATGACGGTAAAAAAAATTTTAGAGTTTTTTTACATTCACACAAAATCAAATTCAAAGATTTAAGTGGAGATTTATCTTATTTAAATGATAAAGAATTTATAAGTTATCCAAAATGATAGCAAGGAGAAAAATGAAAAGAGAAGAAATAATTGAATTAGCTAAAATATTAAAACTCATTCCAAATGATGAAGTTATTTTATCATTAGAAAAAGAATTTGATGAAATTTACAAAATGTTAAACGAATTTAAACAGATAGATGTTAGTAATGTGGAACCACTAGTTAGATTAACAAAAATTAAAGATTTTAGTTTAGTTAGAGAAGATGAAGTTGCTGAATATACAGAAAATAAAGGGATTTTATTAAAAAATGCACCTGCAAAAAATGAAAATTTTGTTCAATTAGAAAGGGTTATAAATGATAAAAAATAAAGGAAATTTTTTACTAGCTTACAAAGAGTTACATAAAGATAAAAACAATGCAGTTTCTTTTCTTTTTCCAGAACAAGAAATTATAGAAAACAAAGCACTTAGTGGTTGTGTTTTTACTATTAAAGATGTTTTTGCTACAAAAACAGCTAAAACACAAGCATCTTCTAGATTGCTTGAAAATTTTTACCCTTCTTATAATGCTACTGTTGTGCAAAAATTACTTGATAATGGAGCAATACCTGTAGCAAAGGTTCATAATGATGAATTAGCTCTAGGTGGAGAAGGTATTTATTCTTATTGAGGAATTATTTCTCACCCTTTAGATAATAAAAGAAAAATAGGTGGTTCTTCTTCTGGTTCTGCAGCTACATTGACAAACAATATTTCTTTTGCTTTAGCTTCAGATACAGGAGACTCTGTAAGACTACCCGCATCATACATAGGAAAAGTAGGGTTTAAACCAAGTTATGGAGCGGTTTCAAGATTTGGTATGTTTGCATACGCTTCTTCTTTAGATACAGTTTCCTGATTTACTCATAATGTTAATGATGTTATAGAGGTCGCTAAAGTTGCTTATGGAAAAGATTATAATGACATGACTTCTGAAAACATTTTAATTAACAATATTATAAAAACAAAACCAAATAAAATTGGATATTTTAATATTCCTAAAAACTTACTAAGTGAATCTGTTTATGAAAAATATTTTTCTTTTATAAAGGAAATTTCCACAAATGTGGAAATTGAATCAATTGAACCTAATGCTGATTTATTAAAAGCAATTAAACCAGTATATGACATTATTTCCTATTCTGAAGCAAGTTCCAATTTAGCTAATTTAAATGGAATAGCATTTGGGCAAAGAGAAAAAGGTAAAGACTGAAGCGAAATAATGACTAATACCCGTTCAAAAGGTTTTGGAAAAATGGTACAAAGAAGATTAATATTAGGTTCTTATTTCCTTGAAAAAGAAAATCAAGATGAATTATTTTTAAAGGCTCAGAAAATTAGAAGGTTGATAAAAAATTATTTAGATGAATTATACGATAAATATGACATAGTTATTTATCCAGCAGCGCCCGATGTTGCTCCTTATTTTGAAAATACAGAAAAAAGAAGTTATATGGATTATATTTTAACAGGTTCTAATTTAGCTGGTTCTCCATCTATAACAATGAAATTAGGTGTGGACCCAAATAATAAATTACCTTTTAATATAGCCATAGATTCTAAAATGCAAAATGATGAAAAATTATTGAGTTATGCACTCTGAATTGAAGAAAAATTAAAGGAGAAAACTAATGAATAATTATGAAGTGGTTATAGGTATTGAAATACATTTGGAATTAAACACTAAAACTAAAATGTTTTCAGCAGCTAAAAATTCATTTAATGAAGAAAATAATAAAAATATTAGTCTAGTTGATTTAGCTTATCCTGGAACATTGCCTTTATTAAATAAAGAAGCTGTTATAAAAGCTATAAAATTAGCAAAAGCATTAAAAATGAATATTGATAATGAATTACATTTTGATAGAAAAAATTATTTTTATCCTGATTTACCAAAAGGTTTTCAAATCACACAACAATTTAGACCTATAGGAAAGAATGGAAAAGTTTCTTTTAAAATTAATAATGAAGTTAATGAAATTTCAATAGAAAGAATACATTTGGAAGAAGATACGGCAAAACAATTACACACTGAACAAGGAACTTTTTTAGATTATAATAGAGCAGGTATTCCGCTAATAGAAATTGTTACACACCCTGTTATCAAAAATTCCAATCAAGCTGCAAAATATATAGAAACAATTGCTAAAATAGCAAAATTTTTAGGAATATCAGATGCAAAATTAGAAGAAGGTTCACTAAGAGCAGATATTAATTTATCTTTAAACAAACCGGGAGAAGGTTTTGGTACTAAAGTAGAAATTAAAAATATTAATTCCATTTCTAATGTGAAAAAAGCAATAGATTTAGAAATTGAAGTTCAAACTTTAAAATTAAATAATAACGAAAAAATAATTCAACAAACCAAACGTTTTGATGATGTTTTACAACAAAATATAGTAATGAGAGAAAAAACTGGAGCAGTTGATTATAGATATTATCCTGAACCAAATATTCCTGTTATTCAATTAAAAGAAGAATTTATTGATTCAATTAAATTAGATAAGCTACATTGAGAATGGGAAGAAGAATTATTAAACCAATCAGTTTCTAATATTTACGTAGAACAGTTATTAAATAATTTTGATTGATTACAATTCTTTAATAAAATAAATTTTGACAATAAGGATAAGTTAGCTAAATTCTTTTTTTCTGAAATTGTTCCAATTATAAAGGAAAAAAGCACTGATTCGTTAAATATAACCCCAAATAATATAGTTGAAATTTTAACTTTAGAAAAAAATAATTCTATTTCATCAAAACAAGCAAAAGAAATAGTTTTATATAAGGAAAAAGAAAATTTAAGTATTGATGAAATTATTAAAAAATACAATTTGGTTCAAATAGAAAATAATGATTTAATTCAAAAAATTTTAAATAATTTAATCTTAGAAAATGAACAATTATTAAATGATTATGAAAATAGACCAGAAAGAGTTATTAAATTCTTTTTAGGACAAATAATGAAACAAACTAAAGGTCAGGCAAATCCTCAAAAAGCTAATGAATTAACAATTAAAACAATTGAAGAAAAACTTAAAAAATAATTGAAAGAAGTAAAAGATAAATGAATAAAAAAAAGAAAAAATTATTGTTAGCATTGTTATTGCTAACTGGTGTTGTTGGTGTAGGTTCTGCAGTTATTGGTACAACTTACGCTTTAACTAGAAACAAAAAAACAAATTCAAATGAAAACACAGAAGAAAATCTAGAAGATTACAAAAAATCTAGTAAATCAAAAATTGAAAATTATTCTAATTTAAATGACCAAACTAAAAATGGTTTAGTTGCTTTTATAAATTCATTAAATTCAAAAGAAGAAATTAATAATATTTTAGATCTTTCTTTACAATATAATTCTATTGTTAGTAAAATAATAAGCAATGTTTTAAATGCTCAAACAGTTAAAGAAACAAAGAAATATACAGAAGCAAATAATAAAGAAGAGTTTGATAAGTTTTTATCAGAAACAGAAAAATTTTTAAAAGACAGCAAGCTAGTTTCTGATGTTGAACAAATTAAAACACTAGATTTTTTAAATAAAATAAATTCTACTTTAGTTAATTTAAAAGATTCAGAGAAGAAACTAAATGGTTCAGATGAACAAAATCTAGAACCTATAAAAGAAGATAAAACTTTTAAAGAAGATGTAGAAAGAAAACTGGAAATCAATTTTAATCCAAACATAGAAGCTTATGATTTAAAAAAATTCTTATATAGTGCATCTATCAATAAAGAAAATCAAAATATTTATTTATCACATAACGATATAGAAAATGTGAATTTAACTTTAGAAGAAGTAAAAATAGATTCTACTAATGTTAATAATTTAAATTTAGTTTATCTTGCAAAAAGTACTACTGATTCTACTAAATTTGCAAAAGTTACTAAAACAATTACTTTTAGTAATGATTTAAATTCTAAAATTAATACAATTAAAATTAGTAATTTAGATGAGATTTTTAATTTTAGTTATGATCAATTTTTAGATTTATATAAATCTGATTTAATAAATAATTTTGAAAAAATAAAGGATATTTTTGTTTCCAAACAAAAAATAATAAATAATTTTTTTAAATATAAAATTGAAGAAACAGATAATATTTTTATAACCGATAATAAGATAACTTTAAACATTGGTTTTTATGTAAATGATACTAAAATAAAGGAAATTCCTTTACAAACAGAAAATTCTGTACAATTAAAAAGTGACTTGTTGAAAAATATTTCAATAACTCCAAAAGAAATATTTACCAATTCTAAATTTTATAGAGAAGTTCAAAATTATTATGATTTTTATAATTCAGAAGACATTAAAAAATATTATGCTAACATTAAACAAATAAATATTTTTAATATGTGATTAAAAGATGATTTATTTTCTGAAGTTTTAAAAACTTTTCCTGAATATTCAAGTAAAACATTAGAAACTGCTTTAAATTCTTTAACTAATCCAACAAATGCTTCTGCTAATGCTTTAACTCAAGAAGAAATTAATAAAGTATTTAATAAAATTTATAAAGAGAATTTATTATTTGATATACAAAAACCAGAAGGTGTAAAAGTTGAAATAATAAATTACAGCAATGATTTAAGATATGAAGTAAATGGCGATTCACTTTTTGCTACTTTTAAAATAAAAGTTACTAAAGGAGAAGAATCAACAACTTTTAATTATTATTTAAATAATTCAAAATCTGATGCTAGTGATAAAGATTTAAGAGATGAAGAAAAAATTATTAAAATTATAACTGAAGCTAATAAAGTTACAACTAATGGAAAAACTATTTCAACTCCTTCTGCTAATCTATTTTGAAGTAATATCGAATTTAAAAATCCAAATATAAACCACACAATGTTTAATGCTAAAGATGCTAAAGAAGCATTAGAAACATCGTATAAAATGCCAAAAATAGGTAAATATGAAATTTTTGTTAAAGAAGTTAAGGATATAATTAATAACACAGGAAATACTAACGGTGGTCAAGCTAAAGTTTTTCTGTGATATAAAAAAGATGGAATAGAAGTGCCTTTACCAAAAATAAATACCACAATGTTTATTAATTCTCATTTAAAAACAATTAATTTCTTTAAACCTTTAAGTTTTAGAGATATTAAACCAATAAATGAAAATGAATGATTTACACAAAATGATTTTATTAACAAAGAAATAATCGATCAAAATGATAAAACAATTATTAATCAAATTAATAGTTCAAATTTTGATTATAGAAGAGTTGATGGAGTGATTGATAAATTAAAAAATCTTCAATTTAGAGTTTTAGATCCTAAAGACATAATAGAGCAAAAAGCTTTTGAATCACTCAATTTCTTATTAAAATTTAAAAATGCAAATTCAGATACTTCTAATTCTAATGACAATAATTTTAGTAATTTATCAAACACAGGAAGTGCAAATAAAGATGATGCAGATGTTTCAAATAAAAATTCATCTGTAAATGGTTTTTTCACTTCTCAAACATCTATTAAAAACACAAATGATTCAGAAAATAATTTAAATTTAGCTAATATTTATAATAAATACTTTATATACTTTTATGATGTTAGAAGTGAAAATGAAGGAAGTTTAACATTCAAATTAGGTTTTATAAATAAAGAAAATACTGAAAAACGTTATACAAATAATCAGGACATTACTTTAGTTAATTTAACAAATGACTATAAAGAAAACTTGTATCCAGAAATAATTTTAAACAGTATTAAATACAGTGATTTAAACATAAATACAGTAAATATACAGCAAATTAGTGCAAATGATTTTAAAAATAAAGTAAATAATAATTCAAGTGATCTTTCAAATTATGTATCTTTAAAATCAAATGAAATCACTTATAACAATTTCAAAATCAACACAAGTAATATTTCAATTGCAGAAGCTAAAAACATAGATAATAATTCTATTTATGTTAAGTTACAATATACAAATCCTAAAAATAACAACAGCGTTATTAAAGGGAATGTATGATATAAAATTCAAGGCTTTGCTTCATCTGTTAATTCAAAAGAGGAATTAACTTTTGCTAAAAAAGAGTTAAAAACTATTTTTGAATCTTCTTCAGAAATAAGAAGAGAAAGAGAAATTGAACCTTATCAAAAAGACTTATTATGATCTTTTGATGCTCAAACAGAAGCTGCAAGTTGAACATTAAAAACCAAATATATAGAAAAAACCTTTTTAAGCAACAATTCCACAAATCGAAAAATTAAATTTCACTTATTTGGAAATACTTTGGTTCAAAACGATCAAAGACTAACAAATATTTCTTCTTTAGACAAGGGGTACAACTTTGAGTTTAATTTTGAAGATCTAATACTTGGCAAAGAAATTTCTTTTAGACAACAAACCATTATAATTAACAAGTTAAATGGTGGAGAACATCCAAGATTTTATTTTGTTATCAAAGCTAAATATCAGCAAAATGAAGGAATAAAATTCACAGTTGAATTGGAAGATAAAAACTATAAACTTTTTGTAGGAAATCCATACAAAGAAGCAATTATTTTTAAAGAAACACAAGATGAAACTAAATTTGATAAATTTAATAAAAATAAAGCATTTTTAATAAATAATGCTGGTGCTTCTATTTCGCTAAATTATACAAATACAATTGAACATGAGGATTTTGGTCAAAAAACTAATCTATTTAGTTATAAAAATCTAGATTATAATCAAGAAAATCAACCCATTACTTTCTTTACACCACAAGAAGTAATTTTAAGTAATGAATACAATCCAAATCAAAATGTTAGTTATGAATTACATAACGGATATAAACAAGATAATGAATTTCTTCACAAAGACTGAAAGGATATTCCTTTAGTTAATAACGTAAGATCAAGAGCAATTGCTTATGGTTTTGGTTCTGCAACAATGTTTGCAAAAGTAAGTAGCGATCCTAATGATGGTAAATTTTACATTATTACAAACAACCACGTAGAAGCTGGAAAAAAATATGTCTTTGATGACAATAATTTACCAACAGAAGTTACTAATAAATATATTGTTAAATCATCTAATAACTTTGATAATAATGTAGAACCAGGATATTCTTATTGATCAGGATCTAATAGAATTTCTAAAGCAACCTCTGGTATTATATGAACTGGATTAAATCAATATGATAAAAACGGAAATAACAACACAGCAGGTAATTTTGTTGATATGACTGTATTTGTTGTAGATGCTTTTGAACTTATTAAAGAAGCACAATTAGAAGGTAAAATGGATATGGTTGCATATTTTAAAAACTGATTTACTTTACCAAATACTAATTTAGATTATACAGGTGTAGAAGGAGCGATTTTCTTTGGAGCAAATCTTAAAAACTTTGCAATGAATGGTTTTCCATATGGAAAACAATCAGGTTATCTAATTAACAGAGCAGGTAGCTCTTCAGGAAATGTTGGGTTATCTAGACAACAAGGATATACTCCTACTTTCTTTAATAATGGAAATTCAGGTACAGGAATTTTAGGAGAAAATAACAGTTATATTTCAACTATAAATTCAGGAGCATCTTTAACATTTTTACAATCTTGAAACTATGAAACAATTACACATAGTTATTTTGGAATTAATTGAAATAACGAAGATCCATTATCATTAACTAATAAGAGATCGTTAGCGGCACAAATATTAAAATTAAATGTACAAAAACCTTTTGAATATAGTGTCCCTTGATTTTTTAGAAAGGAAAAATAAAGAAATAAGTAATAATGAAATATAAATTTATAGATTTGTTTGCTGGAATCGGCGGTTTTTATAAAGCTATTGAAAAAGTAGCGAAAAATAAAAATTTTGAAATTGAATGTGTTTTTAGTAGTGAAATTGATAAAGAAGCAATAAAGGTTTATTCACATAATTTTAAAAAGAGTAAAGAAGAAATTATAGATATTCGTTTATTGGATGAAGATTGTTCACAAGTTCCAGAACATGATATTTTATTTGCAGGTTTTCCTTGTCAAACATTTTCAAATGCAGGAAACAAAAAAGGTTTTGAAGATGAAATAAGAGGAACTCTATTTTTTGATATAGTAAAAATTTTAAAAGCAAAAAAACCTAAGTATATTCTTCTCGAAAATGTGAAACATTTGGTAAAACATGATAAAGGTAGAACTTGAACTATAATAAAAAAAGTATTAGAAGAGGAATTAAATTATTTAATACCTGAAAATCCCTTGATTTTGTCTCCACATAATTTTGGAATTCCACAAAACAGAGAAAGAGTTTTTATTCCTGGTATATTAAAAGAAAAACAAGAAAATAAAATAGAACAAAAAGATTTTATTTTTTCTTTCGACTCAAAAAAAACAAACGAATTTATTAATATTTTAGAAAAAAATGTTGATGAAAAATATTTTTTACAAGATGAATATTTGCTTAAGATTTTAAATGCGTGAGATGAATTTGTTAGGGAAGTAAAATTTCCAGAAACAAGAACTTTACCGGTAATCTGATTAGATGAATTTGATCAAAATTATGAGTTAAAAGGTTTAGTACCTTGAAGAAAAAAATATTTAGAAAATATGAGAGAATTTTTTGAAGAAAATTATATTTTCATAAAAAAATGGATGGAAAAATACAATGTTTCATCTTGAAAATTAAGAGATAAGAAATTTGAATGGCAAGCGGGAAAAGAAGTTAGAAATATTCAAAATACATTTATTCAAATGAGACAATCTGGAATAAGATGCAAAAAAGCAGAAATTTTCCCTACTTTAGTTGCTATCGTGCAAACATCAATTCTTTTTGATAAAGAAAAAAACAAATGAAGATACATTACTCCAAGGGAAGCAGCAAATCTTCAAACCTTCCCAAAAAACTTTATTTTGCATAATGAATTAAGTGAAAATCACAAAGATCATTATGCATATAAACAATTAGGAAATTCAGTTAATATTTTTGTAGTTGCTTTAGTTATTGAAAAATTATTGGAGTATAAATAATGCTAAAATACAATCATATTGTTGGAAATAAAATTGAAAACTTAGAAACAATACATCCATTAGAAGGAAAGAATAACAAGGATAAAGAAAAGTTTATGAAAATTCTTGTTGAATTTTTGTCAAAAAATAATAATGTTGTTAAATATGAAAAACTTTTTGAATCAAAAGAAATTTTTTCTTTAAACTTGAACAATAAAAAATATAATATTTTTATTGAACACACAGATAATGGCGGAAGAAATAATGCTAAAAAAATAGCGATTACAAACAATAAAAAATTTAGGGAGTTAATTAAACTAAGAGAAAAGTGTTTGATTATAAATGTTTACATTCCTTTTTCAAACGTAAAAGAACTAGACTATTCTAATACAATTTTTTTTATAATAAATCCAGAAGAATTTATAAAAAGCAAATCAATGGAATCGGGAACTTCAAGTTCAAGATGAGTAACTAATGAAGAAATTCTTAATTGTATAAACGAACAAGAAAGTAAAGAAATTTATAAATTAAATTATAGAAATAATGTTTATATTATTCATAATTCTAAAATACTTGATTTCTTTTTAAATGAAATTCCACAAATATATTTAGATTTTTACAAAAAGGATATAGAGAGAGAATTAAAATTAAAAACAATAAATAGGAACAAATTTAAAAACCCGGAAAATGAAAATAAGTATAGAAGACTTTTTAGACAATATTTATTTAATGTTTATCCCGAAAAATGTGCTTTTCAAAATTGCGATATAGATATTCCAGAGTTGTTAATTGCTTCCCATATAAAACCAATTAATGAAATTTTAAAAGAAAAAATAGACATTAAAGACAAAAGAGAACAAATTTGTGATTATTATAATGGATTTATTTTTTGTGCAAATCATGATAAATTATTTGATAAATTTTTAATTTCTTTTGATATTGATGGAAATGTTTTAACAAAAGAAAATAAATTTCTAAAAAGTGAAAGTTCTTTTTTTCAAAATACTTTAAAAGATAAAATAGGAATTAAAATTTCTGTTAATCATGAAAAGTATTTAAAATTTCATAGAGATAAAACTTTACAAGTAAAATAAGAAAAATAATTCATTTATATTCTAAGCAATGACAAATTGAATCAAATTTTAGAAGTTTAAAAAGTTATTTAGCAATAAGACCAACTTATGTTTATTTAGATAGCCACATTGTAGCTCACATACTTTTATGTTTTGCTTCATTAGTGGTTTTAAAATTATTCATTCATAAAACAAATGAATATTATTTTAAACACAGAATTAATAATCATCTTACTGAATGACAATTTATTAAAATTTTAAGTTTAGTTAGAGAAGAAATATTTATAAATACCATTACAGGAGAAGAAATAGAAAGAAAAAGAGAAAAATCAGGAAGCGATATCGATCTTTGAAACAAGTATGATGAGATCAAAAAAATTGTAATTAAATCAGATAAATAAAAACCGTTTTGCCCCATAAAACAGGCGTAAACGGTTTTTTAATTCTTGAAACTGGGAAAGACGGGAGAATTAAAATATATACAAAATAAAAATAAAATGTAAAGAAAACTATAAAAAAACATGATTTTTTATTTTATGTTTTATAATTTTAATGTAATAAAAATTAATAAAAGGGAGATTTTTAATAAATGAAAGCAACAAAAGTTATTTTAGTAGGAGCAGGAGCAGTTGGTTCTTCTTTCTTATATTCCGCCATTAATCAAGGATTAGCTGCAAAATACGGAATCATTGATAAATTTGAAGGACCAAGAGACGGGAATGTTCTTGATTTAGAAGATGCTATTGTTCCTTCTGTTAGAAAATATGAAGTATTTTCAGCAAATTATTCAGATGCTAAAGATGCTGATATAGTTGTTATAACAGCAGGAAGACCACAATTACCTGGTGAAACAAGATTAGAAATGGTAAAAGACAATTCTTTAATTATGAAAGATATTGCAAAACAAATTAAAGATAGTGGATTCAATGGAATTACAATCATTGCATCAAATCCAGTTGATATCCTTACATATGTATATTTAAAAGAAACAGGTTTTGATCCTAAAAAAGTTATTGGTTCAGGAACAATTCTTGATACTTCAAGATTAAAACAATTACTTTCTAAAAAAACAGGAGTTTCAACAAGCAATATAGAAGCATTTGTTATTGGTGAACATGGAGATTCTTCATTAATTAACTATTCAACTTTTAAAATAGCAGGGTTACCTTTTAGTAAATATGAAGAAAAATCTGGAGTAAATGCTTCAAATTATGAAGAAGAATTAGAAAAACCAGTTTATACAAAAGCATATAAAATTATTGAAAGAAAAAGAGCAACCTTTTATGGTATCGGTGCATGTTTAGCACAAATAGTTAGAGTAATTCAAGAAGATTCTAATGCTGTTTTACCTTTAGGAGTGTATTTAAATGGCGAATATGGTGCTTCTGATGTTGTAATCGGAGTTCCTGCTATTATCGGTTCTGAAGGAATAAAAGAAATACTTAACTTAGATTTAAACGACAAAGAAAAAGCAAAATTTGCTAATTCTGTAAGAATTGTTAAAGAAACAATCAAATCAATTCAATAAATAATTTAAGAGAAACTTTTCTAAGTTTCTTTTTTATTAAAATAAAAAATATATTTTAAAATCTTAAAATAATAGTGGTAAAATTTAAATAATTATATATAAGGAAAGATTTATGAGAAGATTTAACGCAAAAACAATAGCATTTGTTGCTGTTTTTATGTCCATATCTACAATAATGCTTTTATTGGGTATTAGATTTTTTCCTTTTGCAGCTTTACCTAATTTTCGTTTTTCAATAATTGGTTTACCTATTAAAATTACAGGATTTATTTTTGGACCAATTGTAGGTTTATTAACAGGATTTTTATCAGATTTAATTTCTTTTCAATTTGTTCCTAGCACCTATTCAATTTATTACACTTTAGCTTTATCTATTACTGGATTTATTCCAGGAATAATTTCATGATTATTTTTTGATTTTATTAAAAAAAGATTAAATGAAAATTATATTCAAAAAAATATAAAAGAAAAAAGTAAATTTTATGCTTTAAAAATAGAAAATCTTTCTTTATCACTACTTTCTCTTTCTAATGAAAAAGAAATAAAAAAAATTAATAAAAAAATTTCAACAATTTCTAAAAGAATTAATAGATTAAATAAAGAAACACAACAAAATACTTTATTTACTTCTATGTTAATTTTTTGTTGAATTATAATGATAGTTGTTGCTGCTATTGTTTCTACCATTGTATTTTTAGCTCCTGATAAATTATTAGAAGAATCAAAATACATAAAAAATAAAGTAGGTTTTTTAATTTTAATGTTATCTGGAAACGGAACCATGTTGATTTTTATAACAATAGCAAGATTTTTAAAATTTTTTCAACAAAAAGATAGATTTACTACAATGGTTCCTATTATTGCTTTTTCAGTTATTTTAGAACCAACATCAAGTGCAATATTAGCTTTAGGTGATGTTCAATCTGGTGCTTTCCCAACTTTTGAAGTAGCACTAATTACACATTTTATTGTGTCGCCTATTAAAATTTGAGTTAATTTATTTGTTATTTACCTTACAAGTTTAGTAATCCTTCCGATTGTAAAAAACAAAAATAGAAATAATTATTAAAGGAAAATATGGAATTTACAAACAAAATAATTTCTTTACTTGATGTTACTTATGAAGACAAATTAAAAAACTTAAATTTAGAAATAAATAAAGGAGAAGATGTCCTTATTTTTTCTTCTAATAAGAAAATTCCTTTTTGTTTTAAAGAACTCTTAGTTTTTAAAAATAAAAACTATTCTGGCGTCATTAAAATAGGAAAGAATTTTTTAAAAAAGAATTTTAAAGATTTTTGAATACCTGAAAAAGTTTTATCAATTTTTTCTAATAAAAATAAAAATCACTATTTCGATAAACCATTATTTGAAATAATGAAATATTCTTTTAATACTAATGAATATGATTTTAAATTAATGAGAGATTTCCGTAAAGATTGAAAAGAAGTTAGTGATGAATATCATTTTTTCATAAAAGAAGAGGAAGAAAAAATATCATACGATCTTTTTGAAACACAAATTAAAATTTTTGATCAATTTTTTAAAAAAATTAATTATAAAGAATTTTTACAGAAATTAGAGCAAAATAGTTTTAATTTAAATGAGTTAAATAATTATTTAGATAAAAGAATAGATATGCTAAATACAAGTTTAAACAATATAACTTACTATGAAATTAAAAAATTTAATGTTTATGAAAAATATAGAGATAAATACAGAAAAAATGAAGGAAAATTACAAAATTTAAGAACTGAATTTGAAATTGCTGAAAAAGAAGTTGAATCATTTGAACATTCTTCAGAATTTGAAATCGCTTCTCATAATCACTTTCAAGAAATTAATCAATTAAAAGCAGAACTTAAAAAAAGAAATAATTTTTTAAAAAACGGGTTTTTAAAAAATGGAATATATTATTTACTTATAAAATCATTGAAACTAAAAATTAAAGAAACTAAAAAGGATTTAAAAGAAGCATATAAATCTGCAAACAAAGAACAGATTGTAAAAGCTAAAATAAACTATTGAATCAAAAGAAAAACACTTTATATTTTTAAACATAATAAAAAACATCTAAAGTATGTAAAACCGAGCGTTGTTAAAGGTTTTTATAACACTATTAAAGAATTTGAAATTGAATTTTTCAATAACCTATTTTTTGATTTTAAAAGGGGTAAAACAATTAAATTGGATAATCAACTAGAAATAATAGAAGAATATCACGAAAAGAAATTTACACTAAATAAAATAAAAATCTTAAATGAAAAGAAATTATTAGACACTTTAATAGAAAAAAAAGAATTAAAAAAAGAAATAAACTTTTTAAAAAAAGCAACAATTGAAGGTTCTAAAGAAATCGATCAAGTAGAAAAACATAAAAAAACAAATGTTTTATGAGAAAAAAAAGCAAATTATGTATGAGAAAAAGAAAAAAATGAAAATTTATTAGCTAATAGCATTGAAATTAAAATGCAAAATAATTCTAAATTAGAACAAGAAATTATCAATAATATTATTGCAATTACTAAAATTGATAGATTTTTATTTTCTTTCTTAAAAAGAAAAAATGAAAATAGCAATGAAGTGGAATTAGAAATATTTAAAAAAATAAAAAACGTAATTTTTTTAAATGATCATTTTTATGTTATTTATCACCCTATTTCTTTTTTATATACAAATGACTTTGAAGATAATGAAATCATTCAGAACGTTATTATTAAAAATGAATTATATAATTTTTTAAAATCTATTAATATAGGTATTGATAAACTCTGAATTCCTTATTCAGATTTAACACAAGAAGAGAAAATAAAAATAGACATAGGAAAATTAAAATTATATTCTCCAGAAGTTGCTCTTGTTGATTTAAATAAGACAATTTTTGATAAAACGTATGTAGATCAATTGGTGGCAAATAAAAATCCAAATACTAGTTTAATAATTTTTGCAAGTGATTTTATTGAAACAAAACATATTAAAAATTTTGTTTTTATAGAAAAATCAAGAATAATTGAATGTTCATTTAATAATATTAAAAAGGAATTTGAAAGTGAATTTGCTAAAAAATTTTATAAATTTAAATCTTTCGATTTTTCTATTATTGATAAAATTAGCGAACATGAATATGATGAATTATATTCTTCAAGAAGATACTTTAAAAGTAATCGATCAGAAATTTATATTTCAGATAATGAATTAATTTCATCTAAAATTTTAAGTCATAGACAAAAACCGAAAAAAACACCTAATTTTGTAAAATTAGAAGACACGGTTATAATTGATTATACAGAAGAGAAAAGTTTAGAAAATACAGAATAAAAGGGGAAATATGGATAAAAATTTTAATCATAAAGATATAGAAAAAAACAGAAACCAGAAATGAATTAATAAAAAATATTTTTCATATCACGATTCGAGTAAAAGACCATTTACAATCATTGTGCCACCTCCTAATGTTACAGGAAAATTGCACTTAGGACATGCGTGAGATGAATATATTCAAGACACTATTATTAGATATAAAAAATTAAAAGGGTATGATGTTTTATTTTTACCTGCAGTTGACCATGCGGGTATAGCAACTCAAACAAAAGTTGAAGAATTATTGAGAAAAGAAAATAAAACTCGTCATGACTTAGGAAGAGAAAAATTTTTAGAAGAAGTTTGAAAATGAAAAGATGAATATTACAATAAAATTAAAGAACAGTGAAATTCTTTAGGTTTAGCACTCGATTACACAAATGAAAGATTTACACTAGATAAAGATGCTAATGAAGCAGTTTTAAAGATATTTGTTGATTTTTATAATAAAGGATGAATTTATAAAGATAAAAAAGCAATTAATTGAGATCCTAAACAAAAAACAGCTTTATCAAATATTGAAATAATTAATAAACCAACTAATCAAAAAATGTATTATATTAAATACTTTATTGAAAACAGCGATGAATTCTTAACAGTTGCTACAACAAGAATTGAAACAATTCCTTCTGATGTGGCACTTGGTGTTAATCCAGAAGATAAAAGATATAAATCACTTGTGGGTAAAAATGTTATTCATCCTTTTACTAAAAAAATAATTCCAATAATTGAAGATGATTATATAGATAAAAAATTTGCTTCAGGTGTTATGAAAGTATCTGCACATGCTATGGCAGATATTGATATTATAAAAAAACACAATTTAGAAATTAATGAATCAATCAATCCTGATGGAAAAATGAATAGTTTAGCTTTAGAGTTTGAAGGATTAGACCGTTTTCAAGCAAGAGAACAAATTTATCAAAAACTATTAAAAGAAAATTATATTGTTAAAACAGAAGAAATAATATCTAATGTAGGGTATTCAGAAAGAAGTGGTGAAGTTTCTGAAATAATTATGTCAGAACAATGATTTGTAAAAATGGAAGACTTACAAAAAATGCTGTTAAATCATTTAAAAAGCAAAAATGCTGTTAAATTTTATCCAAAACGTTTTCAAACAGTTATTAAAAAATGAATGGAAAACGTATATGATTGAACCATCTCACGTCAATTATGATGAGGACATAGAATACCAGCATGATATAAAAATGAAGAAATGAAAGTGCAAATTGAGTCTCCTGGTGAAGGATGAATTCAAGATCCAGATGTTTTAGATACTTGATTTTCATCAGGGCTTGCACCATTTGTTTTTTTAGGTTGACCACAGTCAAACGAAAAAATAAAAAGATATTTCCCTACTTCATTACTTGTAACAGGTTGAGATATAATTTTCTTTTGAGTTGCAAGAATGTATTTCTTTAGTTTAAGCGTTATGGATGAAAAACCATTTGATGAAGTATTGTTGCACGGATTGATAAGAGATGAAAAAGGGATAAAAATGTCTAAATCACTTGGTAATGGTATAGATCCGATGGAAGTTATTGATCAATACGGTGCAGATGTTTTAAGAGAATCTTTAATATTTAATTCAACACCAGGGCAGGATATTAAATTTTCTAAAGACAAAATATATGCTGCTTGAATTTTTAATAACAAACTATGAAATATAGTTAAATACTTTTATGAATTAGAAGAATGCAGCACTTGTCAAGAAATTACAGACAAAGACAAATGAATATCTAATAAATTGAGTGATTTAAATAAAAAAATAGATAAATTTATGAAAAAATATGACTTTACATTAGTTTATAAAGCAATACATAAATTTATTTTTGAAGATCTTTCGTCTTGATATATTGAATTATCTAAAACCAAACCAAGTAAAACATTTGGATTAGAAATAATTAAAAAATTATTAATTATTATTCATCCATTCTGTCCTTTTTTAACAGATTATTTATTTGAAAAATTATTTAATCAAGAACTTTTAGAACACGAAAATACAGATATTACAACTTATAGAAATGTTAACTATATAGATAAAGTTATTGAAATAGTTAAAAATTTAAGACAATATAGAGAAAAACATAGCATTTCTAAAAAAGAAGTTCTAAAATATTGAATCGCAGATAAAAAACTTGATGTAACATCAATATTAATGATAAATAATATGTGTAATGCTGAATTATTTGAAAACAAACATTCAGTTTTAAAAACAGAAAATTTTGAAATTTATATTCAGCTATCTGCAGAACATGAAAAAAAAGAAGCAGAAAGAATAAAAGAAGAAATAAAAATAATTGAATTTGAAATAAAAAGAGCAGAAAATATGCTATCAAATTCTAACTTTTTAGCAAAAGCACCAAAAGAAAAAATTGAAAATGAAGAAAAAAAGTTAAAATTATATAAAGAAAAGTTAAAATTATATATAGAAAAAAATAAATAAAACATATTTAAGGAGAAAAAATGATAAAGTACGTTGTAAACCATAATGGAGATTGAGCTGTAAAAAACGCAAATGCAGAAAGAGCTACAAAAATTTTTAAAACTCAAAAAGAAGCTATTGAATATGCAAAACAATTAAAAGAAACAACAGCTGTTATGATCCAAGGAAAAGATGGAAAATTTAGAAAAGGGTAAGATTACCTTTTTTTATTTTCAAAAATTAAAATGACAAAAATTTTAGATGGTAAAAAAGCTTCAGAATTTTTTTTTCAAAAACAGCTTAATTTTTTTAATCTTTTACCAAGAAAAGCAATATTTAAAATTGTTCAAGTAGGTAATTTAGAAGCATCAAATCGTTATATAAAAAATAAATTAAAAAGAGCTAAAGAATTAGGTGTTAATGGTATATTAATTAAATTAGATAAAAACATCAGTGAAGAATCTTTGTTATCTATAGTTAGACAAGAATCAATAGATTGCGATGGAATAATAGTTCAATTACCTTTACCTAAACACATAAACTCACAAAAAGTTTTAGATTCTATTCCTGTTTTTAAAGATATCGATGGACTTTCAAGTAAAAATCAAAATCAATTTTATAATAATGAATTTTCATTTGCTCCAGCGACAGCAAAAGGAATTATGATGCTATTAGATTTTTACAATATTCAAGTTCAAAACAAAAAATGCTATGTTATTGGTGAATCTAATTTAGTAGGAAAACCAACAAAAAAATTACTTGTTGATGCAGGAGCTTTTACTCATAGTTTCAACAAAGAAACAGGAATTAAAGGTTCTGAAGAAGCTGATATTTTAGTTGTAGCAGCAGGAGAATCGCACTTAATTAAAAAGGATAATATAAAAGAAAAAGCGATAATTATCGATGTTGGAATAAACACTTTATCTAATAATAAAATTACTGGTGATGTTAATTTTCTGGATGTTTTAGATAAAGTAGAAGCTATTTCTCCAGTTCCAGGCGGGGTTGGTCCTATGACTATAACAGCATTATTTGAAAATTTAATGTTAACTATAAAAGAAAATTTAAAAAGTAATTAATAAATAAAATATAAGTCAAAAATGATTAATATTTTTAATTAAAATAAGTTTCAAACTATCGCAACAACAATATTTTTTTGAATTTAAATGTTAAAAATTCAAAAAATTAATAAAAAAATGAATTTTTATACTTTAAATTGAAATAAAATCAATAAAAAGAATATAATTATAATATTAGTTTAAATTCTAATTAATTTTAAAAAAATAAGGAGTAAAAATGCAATTTAAATTTGTTAAACCTGGCAAAGTTATGTTTTCTAAAGACGAAATCATTCGTTTTTTAGATATAGATGGAAACTTAACTAAAGAAGGTAAAAACAACGAACCAAAATTAAGCAAAGAAGAATTATTAAAAGCTTATAAATTTATGGTTCTTTCAAGAAGACAAGATGAATATATGTCACAGTTACAAAGACAAGGAAGAATGTTAACTTTTGCACCTAATTTTGGTGAAGAAGCACTACAAGTAGCTTCAGCTATGGCTTTAAAAGAAGATGACTGATTTGTTCCTGCATTTAGATCAAATGCAACTATGTTATATATGGGAATGCCTATAAAAAATCAAATGTTATATTGAAATGGAAACGAAAGAGGAAGCGTTACACCTGAAGGAATAAATTTACTTCCAATTAATATTCCTATAGCAACACAGTGTTCACATGCTGCTGGTATTGCTTATGCATCAAAATTAACTGGAAAAAATGTAGTTTCAATGTCATTTATTGGTAATGGTGGAACTGCTGAAGGTGAATTTTATGAAGCAATTAATACATCAGCAATTTGAAAATGACCATCAGTTTTCTGTGTAAACAATAACCAATGATCAATTTCAACACCAGAACATTTAGAAACTGGTTCAGAAACTATTGCAGCTAAAGCAGCAGCTGCTGGAATCCCAGGAGTTAGAGTTGATGGAAATGACTTATTAGCTTCCTATGTTGTAGCAAAAGAAGCTGTGGAGTTTGCAAGATCTGGAAATGGACCTGTTGTTGTTGAGTTTATAACTTGAAGACAAGGACCTCATACAACAAGTGACAATCCAAGAATTTATAGAACTATAGAACAAGAACAAGAAAATGAAAAATGAGAACCAATGCACCGTATT
Source organism: Mycoplasma sp. AC157 (assembly GCF_054343415.1). Taxonomy (NCBI): domain Bacteria; kingdom Bacillati; phylum Mycoplasmatota; class Mollicutes; order Mycoplasmatales; family Mycoplasmataceae; genus Mycoplasma; species Mycoplasma sp. AC157. The sequence goes on from NZ_JBTGVE010000005.1 coordinate 48,401, forward strand.
GAGACTTATTTAGAAAGTAAAAAATATTTAACAAAAGAAGAAAAAGATAAAATTTGAGAAGAATCTTTAAATCAAGTTAAGGAAGCTTATCAACAATCACTAGAAGAATTAGATGTTGACTTAAATGAAGTATTTGATCATACTTATGCAACATTAACACCTGAGTTAGCAGAACAAAAAGCAGAAGCAATTGATTACTATTCAAAGGAGAATAAATAATGGATAAAAAAATTGAATTAAATAATATAGGCGCTGTAACTCACGCAATCGATTTAATGATGGAAAAAGATCCACATATTGTTCTTTGAGGTCAAGATGCAGGATATGAAGGTGGAGTTTTTAGAGCAACAGAAGGATTGCAAAAAAAATATGGTGTTGAAAGAGTTTGAGATACACCTATTGCAGAAGCTTCAATGATGGGGATTGGAATAGGAGCAGCTCTTTTTGGACTAAAACCAATTGTTGAAATGCAATTTCAAGGATTTTCTTACCCAGCATTTCAACAACTTATGACTCACGCAGCAAGATATAGAAATAGATCAAGAGGAAGATTTAGTGTTCCTTTAGTATTAAGAATGCCAATGGCTGGTGGAGTTAGAGCTTTAGAACACCATTCAGAAGCTATTGAAGCAATGTTTGCTCATGTTCCAGGTTTAAAAGTGGTTATGCCTTCAACACCTTACGATACAAAAGGATTAATGATTGCAGCGTTAAACGATCCAGATCCAGTGGTTTTTTTAGAACCTAAAAAAATTTATCGTTCATTTAAACAAGAAATACCAGCTGAAATTTATGAAGTTCCAATTGGAAAAGCAAATGTTTTAATTGAAGGAAATGATTTAACACTTGTTACTTATGGAGCACAAGTTCATGATTCAATAGAAGCTATTAAAAAATTAATAGAAGAGAAATCAAATATTAGTGTTGAATTAATAGATTTAAGAACTATTAAACCAATTGATACTAAAACAATTGTTAATTCTGTAAAGAAAACAGGAAGATTATTAGTGGTTCATGAAGCTGTTAAATCATTCTCTGTTTCTGCAGAAATTATTACAAGAGTTAATGAAAAAGCGTTTGAATATATTAAAGCACCTTTAACAAGATTAACAGGTTATGATATTACAGTTCCTTTAGCAAGAGGAGAAAAATATCATGCTATTGATAGCGATAAAATAGTTGCTAAAATAAAAGAAGTAGTAGGATTTAAGTTCTAAAAGAAAGGAAAATATGAATAAAATTATTTCAACCCCTTTAGCAAGGGCAATTGCTGCCAAAATGGGAATTGATATTAATCAAGTTAAAGGTACAGGTCCATTTGGAAGAATTTTAAAAGAAGATGTTTTATCTTTTAAAGTTGCACCAAAAACAGAAGTAACACCTGCAGTTAAACCAGAAGTTTCTTCAACTAATTATTTAGATGGAAAAAGAGAAAAAATTACTCCAATTAGAAAAGCAATTGCAAAAGCAATGATTAATTCTAGAGATTCAGTTGCTTACTTTAGTTTAGTTAATGAAATTGATATGACTAAACTTTGAGATTTAAGAAAATCTATTGTAGAAGATGTGCAAAAAACAACAGGTGTAAAATTAACATTTTTACCTTATATTGCAAAAGCAATTTTAGTTGCTTTAAGAGAATTCCCAATTCTTGCAGCTAAATATGATGAAGCAAATTCAGAAATTGTCTTTCCTACAACTTTAAATTTAGGAATTGCTGTTGATACAGAAGCTGGATTAATGGTTCCTGTTGTTAAAGATTCTCAAAATTTAACCATTGTTGAATTAGCTAAAGAAATTTCAAGATTAGCTTTAGCAGCAAGAGATAGAAAAATAAAACCAAATGAAATGTCAGGCGGATCGTTTACAATAACAAATTATGGTTCAGTAGGTGCTTTATTTGGAACACCAGTTATTAATTATCCAGAATTAGCAATTGCTGGAGTTGGTTCAATTGTAGATCGTGCAGTTGTTAAAAATGGAACAATTGTTCCAGGAAAAATTATGAATTTAACTGTATCAGCAGATCACAGATGAATTGATGGAGCAACAGTTGGTAGATTTGCTTCAAGAGTAAAAGAATTATTAGAAAAACCAGAAATTTTAGGAGTTTTATAAGATGCATAAATTTAAATTTGCTGATATAGGTGAAGGACTACATGAAGGTGTAGTTGCTGAAATTTATAAAAAAGAAGGAGATATGGTTAATGAAGGAGATTCTTTATTTTCTGTTGAAACAGATAAAGTAACTTCCGATATTCCTTCTCCTGCTACAGGAAAAATTGTTAAAGTTTTAATGGCAGTAGGAGATACAATCCACGTTGGACAAGAAATTTATCACATTGATGATGGAAAAGGTGATGTAGTTTCCCAAGAACCTAAAAAAGAAGAGTCTAAAAAAGAAGAATCTACTGGAGGAGGTGCTTCTGTTGTAGGAGAAGTGAAAGTTTCAAATCAATTATTTGATTTATCCTCATTAAAAAAACCTTCTACAACTGCTACAACTAAAGTTGAATCACCATCAGAAAGAAAAGAAGCATCTTCAAATAAAGAACAAGGCAAAGCATACACAGGAAAAATTGAAGAAGAATTCGATGTTATTGTTATTGGATCAGGTCCTGGTGGATACTTAGCAGCTGAAGAAGCTGGTGGAGCTGGACTAAAAACATTAATTATTGAAAGAGAATTCTGAGGTGGAGTTTGTTTAAATGTTGGATGTATCCCAACAAAAGCACTTTTAAAAACAACAGAAGTTCTTCACTCAGTTAAACATGCTACAGAATACGGAATTACAGGAAATATAAACGTAAAAATTGACTGAACTAAAATGCATGCAAGAAAATCTGAAGTTGTTAAACAATTAACTTCAGGTGTGCAAGCATTAATGAGAATGAATAAAGTAAAAACTATTTTTGGAACCGCAAAATTTGTAGGTGCTCACGAAGTGGAAGTTGATTCTAAAGTTTATAAAGCTAAAAATATTATTATTGCTACCGGTTCAAGTGATAGAAAAATTCCTTTACCTGGATTTGAACAAGGTTATGCTGAAGGAAAATTAATCACTTCTAAAGAAGCTATTAATTTAGAAAAACAACCAAAATCATTAACAATTATTGGTGGTGGGGTTATTGGAGTTGAATTTGCTCAAGTATTTGCTTCAGCAGGAACAAAAGTAACAATCATCCAAAACTTACCAACAGTGCTTGGAATGCTAGATAAAGATATTATTAAACAAGTTTCAAATGACTTAGTAGAAATGGGTGTTGAAGTTATAGCAAATGCCAACACAACTAAATATGAAAAAGGTAAAATTTTCTATGAAGTTAATGGAAAAGAAGAATCAATTAAATCTGATTTAGTTTTAGTTTCAGTAGGTAGAGTTCCTGAATCTCTTGGATTAGAAGAAGTAGGTATTAAACTTGGAGACAGAAAACAATTAGTAGTTGATGAATACTGTCAAACAAATGTTGAAGGAGTATATGGAATAGGAGATGTTGTAGGACAAGCTATGTTAGCTCACGTTGCTTATCGTCATGCAGTTGTTGCTGTTTCAAATATTCTTAAAAAACAAGTAAAATATTCTGCAAAAACAGTTCCAGCATGTATTTATACACACCCTGAAATTGCTGTTGTTGGTTTAACAGAAGATCAAGCTAAAGAACAAGGTAAAGACTTTATTGTTGCAAAACACCAATTTACTTTCATCGGAAAAGCATTAGCAGCTCATGAATCAAAAGGATTTGCTAAATTTATTATTGATAAAGAACATGGAGAAATTATTGGTTGTCACATCATTGGTGCTGCAGCTACAGATTTAATTTCTGAAGTAGTTCTTGCAATGGATTTAGAATCAACAATTTATGACATCGCTTCAACAATTCACCCACACCCAACATTTAGTGAAGTGTTATGAGAAGCAGCAAGAAACGCAGTTCACCAATTAAACAAACTTAAAAAATAAGTTTTAAAATATAAATAAATAAATAAACACCACTTTAAAATTTAGTGGTGTTTTATTAATTTTATTGAATTTTTACCAAACAGAAATAATTTTCATTTTAATAATATATTAATATAATAGTTAAATTTGATAAATTTGAGCAAATTTTTAATATTATATTAAATTTTATAAATAAATTAATGAGTATTAATAAATTTTTATGAATTTTTGCTATAATTTAATTGTAAAAAACATAAAGGAGATTATATGAAAAAAAGTATCAAAAAGAAATTTTTAATGACATTATCTTTACCAATTATTACATTTAGCACCATTTTTCCTACAATAAGTTTTAAGGAAAAAAGCGACAATAACAGTCAAAAATATATTGAATTTACATATAATTCATCAGAAAACGAGAAAGACAAATCATCAAATAACACCGAGTTTTGAAAAAATAAAAATTTAAAATATATTTCAAAATTTGCAGAAAAAAATAAACTATTAAAATTTGAATTTAGTTTAATTGAACCAAAAATTTGAGTTTATGGTTCAGAAAAATTATTAATAGAATTTATTGATAAAGAGTTAAAAAACAATTTAAAAATAAATAAATTTTCTTTAAAAAATATTGTTGATAATTTTAACACTATTAAGAATTATATTCCAGATTATTATAAAAGCGAATACAAGCAAGAACAAAAGGATTCTAAATATAACAATATTTCCTTTGAAAAATTGTTTAAATTAATAGAAATATATTATGAAAGACAAAAAGAAAATAATTCTAACCTTTATATAAAAAACGAAAATAATATTGGAATAATGGAGACCAGAACAAAAGATGATCAAAACAATTTAAATATAAATAATAGCAATTTTAAAAATAGATTAATTGTTGCTAAAGATTTTGATAAATTAGATTCTAATGTTTCAAATCACGGTACAAACGTAACTTCAATCGCCACAGGAAATGAAGGAATAGATAGATTTTCTTCAATAAATTACGCTAATTTTTCTTCTTGAAATGAATGGAGAAAAAAAATAGAGTGATTAATTTTAGAAAGAAAAGTGAAAGTGATAAATCATAGTTATGGAACTAACGGAGATAACGATGAAAATGAAGAAGCAGAAGAATTTTTAAACACAATCGCTAGAAAATATGGAATTATAAATGTTTTTAGTTCAGGAAATAATGATGACGAAAGAGAAACTGGAAATGAATTTATAAATTCATACAAAAAAGCATATAATAATATTGTAGTAGGTTCATCTTATTATGATTTTGATAATAATATTATGTTAAAGTCTGATTTCTCAAATTATTTATTGCATGAAAAAGATAAAGAATTACCTCACCCACTTCTTGTTGTTCCTGGGGAAACTTTATTTCTCAATGATAAACCAGAAAAAACATTAATTGGTACAAGTTATTCTGCACCGATTGTTACTGGAGTTATTTCTCTATTAATGAGAACAAAAGATTTAGATTTTGGAATTTTAAATCCTTTAATTTATAAATCAATTCTGACTACATCTGCTGATACTGAAGATTATAATGGAGCCATTGTAAAAAATACAAATGGTTTGGATAAAAAAATAGGTGCTGGCTTAATTAAATACTCAAAAATTTTAGAGGCTAAAAATAATTTAAAAACAGTTTCCATTCCTTTTGAAGATAAAGAAAAAAAATATGTATTAACTTCTGAAAATATTCATTTAAATAAAGGTGAAACATTACAAGCATCTATTGCTTGAAGTTATAATGCAGGTTTACTAAAAGAAGAGGAAAAAATCCCAGAAGTAGGATGATGAGAATTTTGAAATTATTGAAAAAAAGATGATTGGAATAAAAAACATATTTCATCAAAACAATTAAAAAAAGAAGAAACAATAAAAAGACAAAATAATTTAAAATTTTCTAATTATAATTTAATTTTAGAAAAAAAATTAAAAAATAATACATGAGATAAGGTTGTTGAAATTAATTCAAAAGATTCTAATGTTGAATTTATTAGATACAAAGTAAATGAAACTGGTGATTATAGATTAAGAGTTTTAAATAAAGAATCAGCTTTATTTAAAAATTCAGTAGATGATTTATTAGCGTTATCTTATGTTAAAAAATAAATTATTTTTTTCATTTATTTTGCCCATTTCTGTATTAACAACTTTTGTTTCTTGTAACATAAATGCACACTCAATTGATGAAAGTGAGCAATATAATATATATAAAAAGGAATTTAATAAATATCAAGAAAGTAAAATTATAAAAAATAATAAAAATTTTACTTTCTTAACTAATAGCGAAAACACCAAAAATGAATTGCGAGAATTTTATATTATTCAAAATGAAGAAGATATTAAGCAAATAAAAGATATTTTTGCATCTTATATTGAAAAGTATAAAGAAGAAAAAAATGAAGCGAGATTTAAAAACGAAAATCTATATAATTCAATCAATTATCAAAATTTATTAATTTATTTAAACAAATTAGACTTAAATAACAATATATATATTTTCAATAATTTTGCTAAAAGTAGAGATTTATTTGCCACTTTTCAAAATTTGTATAAAAGTTCAGATTCAGATTTTAATAAGATAAATAATTTTGAAATTGAGATTCCTTATTATTCAATAGTACAAAAAAATAAAAATGAATTAATTTTTAATTCCGCAGATTTAGAACATTATTCATATTTAAAGAGCAAAAATAAAGAAGAACCTATTTTTAAAACTACTGAGTATTTTTGACCAACTTTTAGTTATACTGCTTTTAAAATTTCTAAATCATTATTCTCAAATGATGAATTAAATAATTTACAAATAAAAAGCAAATTCTTAAATTACAAAGAATTTAGAGAATTTATAAAAAAATAGCTTTAAAGAATAAAGAAACACCACTTCAAAATTTAGTGGTGTTTTATTAAAACAATGTAAATTATTAATCAAAATGTCCCTTTTTTAGTGATATAAAGTGGGACAATTTATTGGGACACATTTTACCAGTGATATCACTGGTAAAA